>CAJMQE010000029.1 GCA_905215405.1 uncultured bacterium | reverse complement strand
AGCAGGAAGACTTATGTCAGAAATCCTTTATCCCACAAAATTTGTGATTGAGCCCGAATAATTGAATCAATTTTAGTATTAGTCTTTGAATCAGAGGTTAAAATTATATAAATATAAAAAGGAGAAAGAATGATATTTTTCATTCTTCCTCCTTTTTTGCGTATTTATCGTTTCTTCTTGTTATTTCAGACAGTTCTTGTAATCCTGGCCCCAGTGTTCCATAGCCTGCAGGATCGGGCGCATGGATTCACCAAGTTCACTTAGAGAATACTCAACTCTGGGAGGAACTTCTGGAAATACAGTTCGAATGACAATACCATCACTTTCAAGGGATCGCAGGCTGTCAGTCAGGACTTTCTGACTGATTCCTGCCAGATCTTTCTTTAATTCGTTAAATCTCCATGGGCGTGCAAGTAGATTGCGCAATATCAAAAGTTTCCATTTACTTCCGATCAGAGCAACAGTCGTCGCAACAGGACATTCAGGTAGTTCTTCTTTTGTCAGCATAGGATCACCTCGTTTATACTTTTCTAATAATTTTTAATCGAAATTGAGTGCAATATGCAAAAGTAGTAGTGCATTTAAATGAATATTGCGTTCAAATGATGGAATGCATTCAGATGAAGGAGTGTATTCAAATGAAGTAGTGTATTCAAATGAAGTAGTGTATCCAAATGAAGTAGTGCATCCAAATAAAGTCTTATATTCAACTCTAAGTATTGCAGTCAAATAAAGTATTACATCAAAATAATGTATTACATCAAAATAAAGTATTACATTCAACTAAAATATTACACTCAAATTATAATGCTATATGCTCATTATAATGTTGAACACGGGAAAAGACAACGGGTTACAAAAAGGTGCCTATGTAATATAAAAGTGCGTACTTATATTTGAAAAATCATTTCTTTACAATAGCAATAAGAGGAAAAGAGCCTCTGGAATAGAAAGGAGGGTACATAAATGGCACTTTCAAATCTTTTTGGATGGACAAAGAAAATGGAGACACAGTCATCATCTGCTTGTGGAACAGCATGTGGAGCAGGAGATAAGCCGGTAGAAAAACCAGCAGCCTGTGGAACAGCCTGTGGAGCAGGAGATAAATAAATCCTGACAGGAAAAAGACCTGATGATCTGAATCTGAGAATGCAGCAGATCATCAGGAATTTGAATAGGAATACGTGAGAGACGTTTGAGATAGATATCAAAACGAAAGGATAGGGGAAATGTACAATGAAAGAATATTTTTCATTTCAGTGGCATATCACAGATAACTGCGACCAGAGATGTAAACACTGTTATATTTTTTCTGAAGATGCGAACAGAAAAACAGAGTCGGTCTCATGGGAACAGATGGAGGAAGTGGTAGCGAATTGTGAAGACTTCTGTGCAGTATATGACAGGCTTCCATATTTTTATATTACAGGAGGAGATCCAATTTTACACCCGGATTTCTGGAAGCTGCTCACATTGCTAAAAAGCAGAGAAATTCCGTTTACGATACTTGGTAATCCATTTCATCTGACGGACGATGTCTGTAAAAAGCTCAGGGAATATGGATGTGAAAAATATCAGTTATCCATTGATGGAATGGAAAAAACACATGACTGGTTCAGAAAACCAGGTTCGTTTCAGACGACACTGGATAAGATTTCGTGTATTAGAAATGCTGGAATTCGTGCGGTAATCATGACAACGGTATCAGGTGTGAATTACAGAGAGATTCCAGAGATTATTGATACAGTGGTCAGATATCAGGCAGACGTATTTGCATTTGCCAGATACTGTCCGACAAGTGATGAGAAAGAAACAGGGCTGACACCACAGCAGTACCGGGAATTGTTAAGGATCTGCGATCTAAAATTTAAGGAGTACGAAGCCAAAGGCTGCCAGACATATTTCAGCAAAAAGGATCATTTATGGACCCTGTACGAATATGAGACTGGTGCATTTCAGATTCCTGAAAACGCGCAGCAAGGGATGATTTATGGCGGCTGCAACTGTGGAAACTGTCATATGACAATTCTGCCAAATGGGGATGTATACGCGTGCCGACGCGTACTAAACAGCAAGGTATCCAACGTATTTGCGGATCGTCTGGCCGATGTATGGGTCTGTCAGATGGAGCAGTATCGAAATTATAATCAGTTCAAAAAATGCTCCAAATGCGAACTTATGCCATGGTGCAGGGGCTGTCCGGCGGTTGCCAGCGGAGCAAATGGAAACTTTTATGATGAAGATCCACAGTGTTGGAAGGAGGTATAGGAAATGTTACTGGATTTAATTAAGGCAAGACATTCTATCAGAAAATATACACAGGAGCAGATCGGTCGGGAAGAACTCGAGCGGATATTGGAAGCTGGAAACTATGCTCCAAATGCTGGAGGTGGACAGCGCAGTATGATGGTGGCGGTACATAACAGAGAACTGACAACAAAAATAGGGCAGATGAATGTGGCGAAATTCGACAGAAGTCATCTTGCGGGTTCCTATGTATCAGCAGAGCAGCCAAGTACCATCGACGATCCTAAGATTAACAACGGATTTTATGGGGCACCATCGGTTGTTGTAATATTTGGACAAGATGATTTTCTGTTCAGAGAAGCCGATGCATTTTGTATGGCAGAAAATATGGTTCTTCAGGCAACGGAGGAAGGGATTGCATCCTGTATCATATCGAGAGGTGCGGAAACATTTGTTACAGAAGAAGGTAAGAAACTGGTACGTGAGTGGGGAATCCCTGAAAATTATACAGCCATCTGCTTTGTGATTCTGGGACATATTGCGGGGGAACAGCCACATACGAAACCAAGAAGAACTGACCGGGTGAAAATCATAGATGGAAGCAGGGGATAGGATAAAAGCAAATAAGTTAAAAGAAATAAGTTAAAAGAAATAAGATATAAGAAAAAAATAAAAAAATAAAATAAAAGAAAGTAATATAAAAGAAAGTAATATAAAAGAAAGTAATATAAAAGAAGGCAATTTAAAGGCGAGCAATATAGAAAAAGTAGTATAAAAGAAAGCAATATTAAGAGGAAAAAGTAATATAGAGAAAAAGAGGTGCTGTGTGAAGAATATGGAGGTAGCATTACAGATAGAGCGGGTAAAAGAGCTGCTGGAGGAAGCCGATGCAGTTATGATCGGAGCAGGGGCAGGACTTTCGACGGCAGCAGGTTTTGTATATGCAGGAGAGCGGTTTCATCATACATTTGCTGATTTTGAGCAGAAATATGGGTTTCATGATATGTATTCCGGTGGGTTCTATCCATATGGTACCATGGAAGAATACTGGGCATACTGGAGCCGTTACATTGCAGTCAACCGTTATCAGGATCCTCCGGTTCCAGTATATGAGCAATTGATGGAACTGGTGCAGAATAAGGATTACTTTGTGTTGACGACCAATGTGGATCATTGTTTTCAGAAAGCTGGAATCGATAAAAAACGGTTATTTTATACGCAGGGAGATTATGGACTGTTTCAGTGCAGTGAACCGCACGGTGAAAATGCACACAAAGAGTGCCAGCAAATGACGTTTGATAATGAAAAGATCATAAGAGATATGGTAGAACAGCAGCAGAATATGAAAATTCCATCAGAACTGATACCGACATGTCCATATTGTGGCAGACCTCTTACGACAAATCTGAGGGCAGACGCATCATTTGTACAGGATAAGGGCTGGCATCAGGCAGCCAAAAGGTATACACAATTTGAAAAGCATCACAGATATAAAAAAGTGCTATATCTGGAGATCGGAGTGGGATATAATACACCTGGAATTATTAAGTATAATTTTTGGCAGCAGACAGGACAGAATCCAAATGCATCTTATGTATGTCTGAATATGGAGCAGCAGGAAATTCCAGCAGATATCAGGAACCGATCCCTGTGCATCACAGGAGATTCAGCGAAGGCAGTTGAGATGTTATTAAAACGATAGAAAAGCAGGGAGAATGATATATTTTTATCATTCTTCCTGTTTTATTATGTAAATTGAATGAAATCATGGGTAAAATGTAACTATAAAAAAGAAACTAAGTGTGATCAGGCAGGAATCTAACTGGAAGTAAGTGGGCAGGTTCGTGTGGGCAAAGAAAGGTGGTATTTTTTATGGCGAAGAAAAATGTAACACTCAGGGTAGCAACATTGGCGGCAGCAGGCGCAGGTGTGGCAGTGCTGGCAGCAAAAGGGAGAAAAGCTCATGAGGATAAAGGACAGGAAAAGAGGGGAGGAAACTGCGCAGGCAGAGTAGCAAGTGACTATCGGAATACGGAACGTGGAAAATATGAAAAGAACAGCAAAGGAATCTATTATTCAAATGGCAATTATGAAGCATTTGCAAATCCTAAAAAACCGGATGGTTCCGAGCAGAAAAATGCATATATTGTTGGCAGTGGGCTGGCAGCAATGGCAGCAGCATGCTTTTTGGTAAGGGATGGAAAAGTACCGGGAACCCATATTCATATTCTGGAAGCAATGGATATTGCAGGTGGTGCCTGCGATGGCATTGATGATCCAACAAGAGGGTATGTCATGAGAGGTGGAAGGGAAATGGAGAACCATTTTGAATGTCTATGGGATCTGTTTCGAAGCATTCCATCACTTGAAGTGCCAGGAGCCTCTGTTCTGGATGAATTTTACTGGTTAAATAAAGAAGATCCGAACTACTCACTTTGCAGGGCAACCGTGGAACGGGGCAAAGATGCGCATACAGATGGAAAGTTCAATCTCAGTCAGAAAGGCTGTATGGAAATTATGAAACTGTTCATGACAAAGGATGAAGATCTTTATGATAAGACAATCGAGGATGTGTTTGACGAGGAAGTCTTTGATTCTACATTCTGGCTATACTGGAGAACGATGTTCGCTTTTGAGAACTGGCATAGTGCGCTGGAGATGAAATTGTATTTTCAGCGTTTTATCCATCATATTGCAGGACTTCCTGATTTCAGTGCATTGAAATTTACAAAGTTCAATCAGTATGAATCTCTGATCCTGCCAATGCAGAAATATCTTGAAGCTGCGGGAGTGGAGTTCCAGTTCAATACAGAGGTAACTAATGTCGTATTTGAATTTCCTCATAACAGAAAGATTGCAAGAACAATCGAATGTCGTGTGAAAGGAGTCGAAAAACAGATTTCTTTAACAGAAAATGACCTTGTTTTTGTCACGAACGGCAGTTGTACAGAAGGTTCCATCTATGGAGATCAGAATCACGCACCAGATAAAGATGCGGAGGTAAGAACAAGCGGATGCTGGAGCCTGTGGAAGAATATTGCAAAGCAGGATCCTGCATTTGGACATCCGGAAAAATTCTGTTCAGATATAGAAAAGACGAACTGGGAATCTGCAACGATTACAACACTGGATGATAAGATTCTTCCATATATTGAGAATATATGTAAGAGAGATCCAAAGAGCGGAAAGGTGGTAACTGGCGGGATTGTCAGCTGTATGGATTCTTCTTGGCTATTAAGCTGGACAATTAATCGACAGGGGCAGTTCAAAAATCAGGATAAAGAGAAGGTATGTGTCTGGGTATATGGTCTGTTTACGGATGTCCCTGGAGATTATACGAAGAAACCAATGAAAGAATGCAGTGGTAAAGAAATTACGGCAGAATGGTTATATCACCTTGGCGTTCCGGTTGAACAGATCGATGACCTTGCTGCGAACAGTGCAGTCTGCGTACCGACTATGATGCCATATATTACAGCCTTTTTTATGCCAAGAACCAAAGGAGACCGTCCAGATGTAATTCCGGATGGATGCGTTAATTTTGCATTCCTTGGACAATTTGCAGATACACCAAGAGATACGGTGTTTACAACAGAGTATTCTGTCAGAACAGCGATGGAGGCTGTCTATGGATTGCTCGGAATTGACAGAGGAGTTCCTGAGGTTTGGGGCAGCGTTTATGATATTAGGGAATTGCTGGACAGCAGTGTAAAACTCATGGATGGAAAATCTCCTCTGGAAATCCATTTGCCGGGTCCACTGAACGTATTAAAGAAACCATTGTTGCATTTTGTAAAAGGTACAGTCATAGAAAAAGTGCTGCGCGATCATCATGTATTAAAAGATGGTATGTAAGATTTTTCATTGACTGGGAAACCGCCTGAGCAGGACACTGTAACCTAATATTTTTGTATAAATATTTCGAATCTGCGTAGTAAAGTCTGGATATAAATGTTAAAATGAATGGGATCTAAGGAATGAACAGACAAAGATACAGTGGCTTGATTCAGGAGGGGAAAAGATGGATTTTGAACAGGATTATTTAATGCGCATGATAAAACAAATGGTGAAGTCGATCATAAAAATACTGGGAGGAAAAAGCTTTTCTGAAGATGAACTGCCATTAGAGGAACAGTATCAGGCATCAGAAGGTTCGTACCGAAAACTGCTGGAACTTGTAAATGATGGTAAGATCAATGAGGCAGAAAATATGCTGTATGATATTGTCGATTATACAAAGAAGGACGATATCTGTATGGCGGTCTCATTTTATGGATATCTGAATGGATTGGATGATGAATTCCTGAAAAATAATGATTTTTCAAGGGAGGAAGTTCATCTAGGATTGCAGAGAATTGCAAAGAAGACTGGGATAGAGAGCGTGATAGAAGCATTTAAGGAATAAGCAAGCAGCAAAGTGCGATAGAAAAATAAAAGACAGATAAAATATAAGCCCGGAAGTCGAGTTACATCGACGTTCCGGGCTTATTATTTTACTTATTCTCCAATGGTGCAGACACGGATCAGATTAGTCTTGCCTGGAACACCAAGAGGAATACCGCAGGTAAATACAACACGGTCTCCATTAGTGACAAGTCCACAGTGTTCCGCTGCATCCATTGCCCGTAGACACAGAATCTCCGAGCTGTATTCCTCTTTGATAAAGATAGGGAAGACACCCCAGGACAAATTCAGCTGCCGGCAGACTTTTTTTGAGGTAGAGCATCCGCAGATCAGACAGGCTGGCCGGTGTCGGCTGATCATTCTTGCGGTACAGCCAGTTTTACTTGCGGCAAGAATGGCATTGGCTTTCAGATCGATGGCGGTCATACAGGTGGCGTGGGAAATGGCACTTGTAATATCCGGATCAGCGTGTTCCTGCGAGCTACGGAAAATTTCATTGTAATCGATGTTCTTCTCTGTATAATTGGTGATACGTACCATCATTTTCAGGGCTATGACCGGATAATTACCGGCAGCGGTCTCACCTGAGAGCATAATGGCACTGGTCCCCTGTAGAATTGCATTTGCAACATCAGTGGCCTCAGCCCGTGTTGGCCGAGGATGAATCATCATGGAGTCGAGCATCTGGGTTGCGGTAATGACCTGTTTGCCAGCACGGTATACTTTTTTGATGATTTCTTTCTGAATGATCGGCACTTTTTCCAGTGGAATTTCGACCCCCATATCACCACGGGCAATCATAATTCCATCGGCAGCATCTATAATGGCATCGATATTATCGACACCCTGCTGATTCTCTATTTTTGCGATGATGTTAATGGAACTGCCGCCATTATCATTTAATACTTTACGGATCGCACGAATGTCATCAGCTGTACGGGTAAAAGAAGCGGCAACAAAATCAAAATCTTCCTGGATTCCGAACATCAGATCATCGAGGTCTTTCTTACTGATAAATGTCATGTTCAGGCTGACACCAGGAACGTTGACGCCCTTTTGATCGGAGATCATACCTCCATTCTTAACGAGACATGCGATATCCTGCCCGCGAATTGTCTGTACTTCCATTTCAACAAGCCCGTCATCAATGAGGATACTATCGCCTGGTTTGACATCCTGGTACAGATTTTTGTAGGTGATGGATACTTTTTCCTGCGTGCCCGGCAGATCTTTGGTCGTTAGTGTGAAGGTCTGTCCCTCTTGCAAAATGACTTTATGATTTTCAAAACAGCCAATTCTAATTTCGGGTCCCTTTGTGTCTAGTAGTGCTGCAATATGCTTTCCATGCTTTTCACGCAGTTTTTTTAACTGGTCGAGTCGTGTTTTCTGTTCTTTGTGTGTACCATGGGAGAAGTTGAATCGAGCAACATCCATGCCCTCCTGAATTAAAGAGTCCATAATACCTTCCTGATCAGTAGCGGGTCCAAGTGTACAGATTATTTTTGTTTTTCTCATTGTTTCTCTATTCCTTTCTGTAAGTTTTATAAAATCAGCAGAGTTACGTTGTTATAGGTTCTCAGGAGTTTTTCATAATGATCATGCCTACGGTGTCAGCAATATGTTCACAGGCATCAGCACATTTTTCCAGATAACTGTAAATTTCCCGCCATGCAAGAATGAGCAGGACATTTTTTTCCTGTGTATGGAGTTCTCGCATGGTAGTCATATAGAGTTGGTCAGCATCCTCTTCCAATGAATTTATATGTATAATATGCTCTTTGAGTGTGGCAGGGTGCTTAAATTCGGGAAAGATCCGGAGCAGGTCATAAACTTCTGTGCAGCACTGGATAACGATATCGAGCAGATGGAGAGCTTCCGGTCGTATAGATTGTACATTGTTAATGTATATGCGAATCAGTACTTCCTCGATTTTGTCTGCCAGTTCATCAATATTCTGACTGAGTTCTGCGATATCTTCCCGTTCGATGGGGGTAATAAATGCTTTTGCAAGCCGGTCGGTCAATTCGTGTTTTTTATCGTCGGCTGCACGTTCCAGTTCATGGATTTGCTTTAATTTATAAGGCATTTCCAAGGGCCGGAAGACGGTCAAAATTTCTTTTAGTAATGCGGCCTCCTGGCAGGATATTTGCAGGCAGGCGATAAAGTTGTCAAAATAGTATGCATCCTGTTTATTTATCATAATTCCTCCTTTTTTACGATAAAAAGTACATGAGTAGTTTTGCCATAATATAGCTGATCAGGCCACAGCCCGGAAAGGTAAAAATCCAGGTTAGCATCATATCTCTAACGACACCGAAGTTAACGGCGGATATTCGTTTTACAACACCTACGCCCATAATGGCGCTGGTCTTTGTGTGTGTAGTCGATACCGGAATGCCAAAAATGCTGGAATAGAGCAGACAGAGCGCACCGGCAAGATCCGCACAGAAACCTTGGTAACACTCTAACTTAACCATATCCATACCAACGGATTTGATGATTTTTTCTCCGCCAACACTGGTACCGAGCGCCATGACAATACTGCATAAAAGCATCAGCCATACAGGAATTGTCATACCACTGACGGAGCCGTGTCCATTTGCAAAAGCCAGCCCGAGAAAAAGAACACCAATAAATTTCTGTCCATCCTGCGCTCCATGCATAAAACTCATAGCAGCAGCCCCTGCAATCTGTGCATTGCGGAAGAAATGATTTGTTTTTCTGCGATCCAGGTTACGGCAGAGAGCAGTAATCAGTCGGCAGACGATCCAACCGGTCAGAAATCCCAGAATCAGACTGAGTGCCAGCCCATATAGGACTTTGCTCCACTCTGTAAAATTGATTCCGTCGAGCCCGTGATGAATGGCGATGGCAGCACCAGAAAGACCGGCAATCAGGCTATGGCTCTCACTGGTCGGAATACCGAAGAACGAGGCCACAACACTGTAGATAACGATGGATAAGAGAGCTGCACAAAGCGCAATGAGTGCCTCTCCGGAGTGGTCACCAAAATCCACCATGTTGCTGATGGTAGAGGCAACAGAACTATTGATCTGTGTCATAACAAGAACACCGCAAAAATTGCATACAGCACTCATCATAATTGCTGTTCTTACATGCAGACACCGGGTGGTAACGCAGGTGGCAATTGCGTTGGGAGCATCGGTCCAGCCATTGACGAAAATGACTCCCAACGTAAGAAAAATAGCGATTGCCAGAACCGGATTATGTATGAGTTCATTCCAGAAATAAGAAAAGGACAGATTCATTTGTGGAATACCTGTTGCTTTTCAAATTCATCTATATGGCTGACTTTTCCGATTACGACAACGATATCATTGTGCTGGAACAGGTACTCAGGGAGGACTTCGATGGTCGTTTCCCCATTATTTTCGATTGCAATGATATTAAGTCCGTATTTTTTTCGGATTTTAAGTTCTTCCAGACTATGTCCTACCATTTCATCAGAGATCGAGATCTGACGTATTTCGACACTGTTATCCAGAGAAATATAATCCAGAAAATTATTAGATAACAGTTTCTTTCCGACTCTGAGTGCCATATCTTTTTCCGGATAGACAACTTCTGCACCTATTTTTTTTAACACTGCACCCTGTTCCAGACTGCATGCCTTAACGATGACTCTTGGTACTTGTAGTTCTATCACACGCATGGTTGTCAGAATGCTGACATCGACTTTTTCACCAATACAGATGATGACGACGTCACAATTTTGAATTCCGATTTCCTGTAAAGTTTCAGTACTGAGATCATCTACGACAAAAGCATAATCAGTATATTGTCTTAATTGACGGATCTTATTTTCATCTTGGTCGACGACGATGACTTCCTTCTCAGACTTTGCCAGCATGGTGGCTAATGCGGTGCCAAAACGGCCGAGGCCGATAACACCATAGGATGTAGCTGATTCTTTCTTTTTCATGATTCATATCCTCCTTTTATCCGATGGAAATGTTTTCTTCTGAGTAACGTGCCCGCTGTTTTGGATGGCTGATCCACATGGATAGCAGGGTAAATGCACCAAGTCGTCCAGTGAACATTACGCAGATCAAAACGACTTTGGCCGCACTGCTGAGCGATGGTGTGATTCCGGTCGAAAGGCCGACAGTGCCAAATGCTGAAACAACTTCAAAGAACAGCTGCATAAAGCTCAATTGTGGTTCTATGATACACATTAGAAAAGTTGCAACGCATACGACTGTGGCAGACAGAATTGTGATCATGCTGGCCTTTGAGATGTTCTGCTTTGAAATGCTCCTGTGAAATGCAGTCGTGGTTGTTTCTGTGCAGGTACTTCTGGCGGCTTGTATCAGGACAAAAAATGTGCTGGTCTTAATACCACCACCGGTCGATCCGGGAGAAGCACCGATAAACATTAAAATACAAAGTGTAAAAAGTCCCGCATTCGTAAAGGTCCCAATTGGATAGGTGGAAAAACCGGCTGTCCTTGCAGAAACGCTTTGAAAAAAGGCTCCGAGCCAGGAAATAGGTTCGGTAATCTTCAAAAGTAACGTGCCGGCCACAAGCAAAATACTACTTGTAGTCAGTACTACTTTTGAATGGAGCGACAGTTTCCGAAAGGAATGGTGTCGGATTATATCAAGTATGACAAGAAAACCGAGCCCACCCATAATAATCAGAAAACTAGTGGTCAGGTTGAGAAGGATGTTGTCTTGATAGGGAATGAGATTATGTAATCCACCCAAAATGTCAAAACCTGAGTTGTTGAATGCGGCAATGGAATGAAAAATGCTGATGCCAAGGGCATGAAGTGGAGGATAGTCCTGTATAAATACAACAAAGCTTAGGAGGGCTCCTGCCCCCTCAAAACAAAGCGTCAGGAGGAGAACTGATTTTACCAGACGCACAATGCCCTGATAGTTATCAATATTAAAAGCTTCCTTTACCATCATCCGGCTTTTGATACTGACCCGTTTGCCGGCGGCAAGAATCAGCCCGACACCAATGGATGTAACGCCAAGACCGCCAGTCTGTATGAGCAGAGCGACAACGGTCTGTCCAAAGGCAGTAAAATGATCAGCGGTGTCAATAGAGATCAGCCCGGTCACGCATACAGCACTTGTCGATGTAAATAAAGCGTCAATAAAAGAGACTTCGGCTCCATTTTTGACAGAAAATGGAAGCAGCAGAAGTAGGGATCCGGTCAGAATCACCAGGGCAAATCCGATAGTGATCAGCAGACCAGGAGACTTCTTCTGGAAAAATTTCTTAAGATAGTTCATAGGACTCCTTTCGCTGAATGAAACATGTTCTATGCCAGTTACTTTTAGATTGCCACCTCAGCCGGAGCGCAAGGTACACAAATAAAAAGATTACGATAAGGGCAATCCTGATGAGAGTTTGATTATATATCATGGTTTCCTGCTTTCTATTTTATTATGAGATTAGAAAGTCAGAACTCGTTTTTTTCCATCCTTTTTTAGGCGTGTGATTAATTCGCACATGAATTGTGCTAAGGGATATAGATTTTCTGCAAGATAAGTTCCATAGACCTTTTTGAAAAAAAGACATAAGAAGAGTAATGGACAATAAAAGAATACATAAACGGAAAGGTTTAATTTGATTGTATTACTCCGAAGATTCTGAATCGAGAAGATTTTTATACCGTTTTCCATCCAGATGCTTGTATCAGGACATACATCGGACCGGTCAGATTGAAGAACATTCGTGTCAGAGGCAGACTCTTCGTGCATAACTGTATTGGAAGCAGTCTGCAGACCTGATTCATCAAAAATTGAAAAAAGAGAAAGGATTATGTAGAAAAAAAACAGGATAAGGATCCCAGTCAGTTTTTTGGTATTTCTTCTCATGAATTTTTCTCCTTTCTCAAAAATGTCTTTATATATATACCTACTATTAATGAGTAAAAATGTCAATATATGTTTTTTGGTAACATTATATTTTCTTGTTTATCAGAACAGAAGCGACTAGTCAGGAAGCTGCTTCAGAAAAAGAAGAATCCCACACTTTTAATCAGATATTAATTAGGGAGCCAGACGAAAGATGTTACAGTTGAGATAGGCCAAGCTGCAGAGCAAATAACAGGAAGAGAATACCGAACAGAGTCTGCATACCTTTTCGGATTCTGGGCGAAGACTCCAGAAAGTTTTTTGCGACACCAGCTAGCATTCCATAGCCAAGAAAGACCAGAAGGGTAAGCAGCATAAAAAGACCGCCAGGTATAAGAAACTGAAGCAGAAAATACGGTTGGCCGGAGTGGATACTGGTATTGACATACTGAGGCAGAAAGGAAAAGAAGAAGATCGTTAACTTAGGGTTCAACAGGTTAATCAGAATTGCATGGCGGATGACCTTGGATTTTTGCTGAGCTTCCGTCTGTTCGGTCGTTGATGCAGGAATTGCAGTGTCAACCGGTGAGAGGAGCATGCTGATGCCAAGATAGAACAGGTAAAGGGCACCAGCAATTTTGATCAGATTGAAGAGCAGACTGCCCATTTGCAAAAGACAGGTGGACAGAAGCGTGCTCAGTAACAGATGTGGAATGATTCCTGCAGTGCAGCCAAAGGTGGCCAGTACAGCAGCTTTTTTTCCATGGGTAAGGCCGGTGGATATGGTATAGAGAACACCGGTTCCAGGTAGTAAAATTATGATCATTGAGGTTGTAAAAAAAGATAGAGTATTCATAGCGTCCTCCTTGTTGGGCTTTTTAATCTGCGTTATAATGTAGCATAAAGAAGTGGTGTGAAAAAGTACCAGTTGCAATTGAATTTGAAGGAACCAGTTTGTGGCAGGAGGCAGAAATGATTCATGTAACATTTGACAGAGAGAGTAAAGTCGCTTTATTCAGGCAAATATACAGATCAATCAGACAGGATATTCTGGCAGGAAAGATCAAGGGGAATACAAGACTGCCATCTACACGGCAATTGTCAGAAGAACTGCATGTAGCACGAAATGTGATTCTGGAGTGCTATGACCAGCTGGCGGCGGAAGGGTATGTGTATACAAGAAGCGGAGCAGGAACATATGTCAATACCGGACTGGTACTCAGTAAACATACAGCGGAAAGTGACGGATTCAGTCAAAGCAAGGAATCTGCGGGATCCGAAGGGGGAAAAAGAACTTTGACCAGGGTTTCTTTTCGGACAGGAATTCCAGATCTGTCCTGTATTCCAGTCAGAAAATGGGGACAGATGTATCATAAAGTCGCATTGGATATACAGCCGGAGCAGATGGACTATCAGAACCCACAGGGGGATCTACATCTTCGTAAGGCGCTAGCGGACTACCTGAACCGGGCACGTGGAACACTGGCAGAGCCGGATAATATTCTGATCACAAATGGTGCTGCACAGGCATTTCATCTGCTTTGTCAGCTTGTTGGAACACATGAGTATGTGGCAGTAGAGGATCCGTTAAGTTTGGGACTGAAAAATACGCTTGAAAAAAATGCTGTATCCATGCAGTCAGTGCCGCTTGATGAAAATGGGCTGAACCCAGAGGCACTGCCGCAGAAAAGTCAGGCGCCAGCATTGATCTTTACTACACCAAGTCATCAGTTTCCAACTGGGAGTGTGCTGACCGCATCCAGAAGAGTCGCGCTCATGAACTATGTCAGTCAGAAAGATTCCTATATTGTGGAGGATGACTATGACAGTGAGTTCAGATTTGATGGATATTCAACGGAATCGATACAGAGTATGGCACCAGATCGCGTGATTTATGTTGGAACGTTTTCAAAGACGCTGATGCCATCATTAAGAATCGGTTATATGGTACTGCCTGCAAAGTTACGTAAAAAAATGTGTGAATCAAAGTATTTGTCAGATATCCATTCCACAGAGCTGGAACAGAGGACACTGGCTGAATTTCTCGAAAGTGGTGCATTTGAATTACATCTGGAGCGGATGAGAAAACATTATCATCACAAACGGAATTTATTGATCAGTTGTTTACAGAACACATTTGGTGAGCGGGTCCATATTACGGGAGCAGCAGCGGGTCTGCACTTGGTGGCAGCATTTTCAGGTGTCAGCTTACAGGAGTCGCTGATGGAGAAAATACATAGAGCTGGAATTGAAATTACTTCTGTAGAGAGTCATCTGTTGGATAGAATGGAAAGTACAAAGTATGAAAATGAACTGGTATTTGGATATGGAAATATGGAAATAAATACTATGAAACAGGGAGTGGAACTTTTGGCACAGGTGCTCTATTCCGGACAAAACTGACCTTAAAATGACAGGAAAAAAATTGTGTACTTTTGTATACTGAATTTCAGGAAGGAGAAATGAGTATGGAGTGGACGACGTTGATCAGACAGACAATCGATTATGTAGAGGCACATTTGCTCGAGGAACTGGATATGGATGAAGTGGCAGAACAGGTCAATATTTCGCCGTTTTATCTGCAAAAAGGATTTCATGTCATGACGGGATATACGATGGGACAGTATATCAGGAATCGCAGGTTGTATCTGGCGGCATTAGATATCATTGCTGACAGGGAAAAAATCATTGATCTGGCCTATAAATACGGATATGAGACACCGGAGAGTTTTACAAAAGCATTCCGCAGATTCCATGGAGCCTCACCAGTACAGGTACGTTCAGAACACTCTCATATTCAGGTATTTCTTCCGTTAACAATTCACATAGAGATTCAGGGAGGTAATCGTATGAAGTATGAAGTAGAAAAGAAAAAAGGTTTCCGGGTAATTGGATTCCAGAGGATATTTGAATTTAACAGCAGCTATCGTGAAATTCCACATTTTTGGGATAAAATTTACTGTGATGTCATTGCACCGATGATGAAAAAAGAGCAGCCTGAAACTGAGACCGAAAAAGTGATCAGAGACTGTAAGATCGGTATGTTTGGTGTATGCGTGGATGATCTGGATGAAAAGGGAAAGTTCCGCTATCTGATCGCTGGCGAGTATAAAGGTGGAGAAGTGCCAGAGGGCATGACGGTATATGAATTTCCAGAATTGGAATGGGCAAAGTTCAGCTGTTGTGGACCAATGCCAGGTTCACTGCAGTCTGTCAATCATCAGATCTTTAATGAGTGGTTGCCGGGCAATAAGGAATATACAATTGCAATGGGAGCTAACATTGAATGGTATAGTCCAGAGGGAAAGACTTCAGATGCCGACTACCAGAGTGCAATCTGGATTCCGGTAAAAAGGATCTAGGAAATATTAGATTCAGACAGGAATAGGAAATATTAGATTCAGGCAGGAAAAGGATGAGAGGAGTACAAATGGAAAGAATTCTGACACACACAGTTACTGACCCTGATTTACGGGATGTACAGCAGGTGTTACAAATACAGATGCATCTTACCAGACGACAGATCAGTCAGGCAAAGTTTCGGGTAAATGGTATCTGCAAAAATGGAATATCCTGTACAGTCAGGGAGAAAGTATCTGCGGGAGATTGTATTTCGGTAAAGATCGAGGAGGAAACAGATGCCTCCTCTCATCTGATTCCTTTAAAAGGAAAGATACAGGTCCTGTATGAAGACAGCGATCTGATTTTGATCAACAAGCCGGCAGGGATACCGGTGCATCCGGCACATGGACATTATAAGGATACACTGGTCAACCTGCTGGCTTATTATTTTGAACAGAAAGAGGAGCATGTACTGATTCGTCCGGTTGGCAGACTGGACAGGGAGACTTCAGGTGTGGTGGTATTTGCAAAGAATCAGGCAGCGGCTGCGAATCTGGACAGACAGAAAAAGGCTGGAGAATTCAGAAAAGAATACCTGGCGATCGTCTGTGGAAAAATGTCGGAACATACTGGCAAGATCCGTACGCCCATCGGGCCGGTACCGGGCCTGCTCAATAAAATGCAGACATATGACACAAGACAGAAAAACGGCAGAATAATCGCAGAGAACCTGATTAAAGAGGCGGAAACGACGTATTTCGTGGAACAGGAAATCAGCTTGCAAGATAAAACACATTTATCCTGTATAGAGGAACCTGCCTATAGTCTGCTTCGGGTGCAGATCGCGACTGGAAGGACACATCAGATCCGGGTGCATATGGCATCGGTGGGACACCCTCTGTTGGGGGATTCCATTTATAATCCAGATCCAGAAACGGACAAGATCAAAAGAACAGCGCTTCATGCTGGAAGGGTGTGGCTAAAACAGCCGTTTACGGGACAAGAACTGATGATACAGGCGCCGTTACCACAAGATATGCAAAGCTTTATAAAGCAGGAGAATTAGTCTGCAAAAGCTTTTGAACAGCTGTCTGAACCATGGAGAAATAATTGAATATAGATCAGACCGGTGCGGACTGTTATTACAGTATTAGGACATATGACCAGGCACATATCCTGATAACAAGCATTTACTGAAAATATCAGTGAAATGGAGCAGTTTCTAAGTACTTTTGCTCGGTGCAGCAGCTGGATTTTTACTTCCGATTCTGTGGAGAAGAAAAAGAAAAGAATCACATTGAGATAACAATATATTTATCTGGGAAAATAGATGAGAAATATTGAAAAAAGAGAAAAGGATGGTCTAATACGGACCATCCTTTTCTCTTTTTAAGCTTGTTCCAGTATAAACTTCATTCGTTGCATGGCTTTTGTCTGATATAAAATAGCGACAAGTACGATTCCCATCGTCCCGCCAATAATACCAGCCAGTGTAAAGTCAGGAATCAGGAAAAAGAGAGATGCCTGTGCACTGATCTGTGCGGTATAAAAGATCTTCATCAGTGGAACGCAAAAGACTGCAGCAAAAAGTCCGGTTCCGACAATTTCACCAATATATGCCAGCCAAACTTTGTGTCCCATCTGGTACAGGAATCCTGCCAGCCAAGCTCCGATAATGGCACCAACGAGAGCCATAATATTACATCCATTGAGCATGATTCTCATGCTGCCGGTCACAAATGCGCTGGCAAAAGCCCACCATGGCCCCAGCATGACAGCACAGATCACATTCATCATGGATTGGAAGGGAGCCATATGGGGAAAAGAAACAAAGGTACTCAGAACATAGCCCATGGTGGACATCATGGCTGCGCATACCAGTTTTCTCACATTTATTTTCGTTGTTTTCATAATAATCCTCCTTGTAATAAAAAAAGAGCACGAAAAGTGATGTACCCGCGGTGGTGCACCCCTTTTTATGCTCTTTTACATTTCAGTATTTCTGCTGTTATAAGCAGTAACATAAAAGTTATGTAATCATGATTATTCATTTGTCAATTGTAATTTTATCTTAAATGTTCGGAGTAACTGAACGTTTTGTTACCCTTTAAATAACTGTAAAACGATCGTTTTCGATGTAATACTAGTGCAAAAATAACAAATTGTCAAGGGCGAATAATCCTGTTGTCATTTTTGCATCATGAGGAGTAAAATATAAGTATAGATTGGTAATAAAATCCATAAGAAAGCGAAAAGGGGGGACCCGGTTATGCTTGAATATCTGACATTGACATTGCATAGTAATTCGGACCGGATGGTGATCCGAATCAGTTATGAAAATGAATTAGTGGTTCATCGGGTGGAAATTCTACCAGATGGTGGAAATATAACAGCCGCTGCAAAGGTTTCGCAGGAACTCAGCAGAGAATGGATGAAACAGTTGGAGAATCTGCATATAGAGCAGTGGAAACCAGAAATAAAAGAACACAATGATTGGGAAATTGTATATAAAAGAGTGGGTGAGAAACCGGTAGAAAGCGGATTTTCACAGGAGTACCCGGATGAGTGGACGCCATTTATGGAGCTGCTGGATGAAATTGCTCCAGAGGCAAAGTTGATCGATGGCAGGCGAATCGAGCACATGGATCTGTTGTACCGTTATTGCAGGGAAAAGAAATTGCAGAAGCTCAGTGACAGACAGAGTGGGCTGGTAGCCTGGAATTATTCGGAACATCTGGTCATAGATAGGAAAACAGCGAAATTGACATATACCAGAAATGTAAAACCGGGCTGTGTACTGACATCTGATTACTATGTGGAAAATGGAATCGCAATCGTGCTTGCCGGCTGTAGAGAATATTTGGATATATTTGATGGGCAAAACCCAGATAAGCAAAAGGAAAGAGGCAAACGAGAGCAGCAGAAAAGTGAGCAGGAAATGCGCACGGACAGGATGGATTTAAAGGGGAGAAAGCCTGTAATACTACAGAAAATACTGACAGAGGAGGAACCGTTGATCGACATTAGTATCGGTCTTCACAATGGACAGATACTAAGATGGAGAAGTGGATATAACCGAAAAGAGCTTCCGGATGACTGGGAAGACTTCCTGGAGCAGATCGAAGCATTTATCAGTTGTTGCAATGATACCAGTGATATATTTAACTGCAATCGCTATGGGCACGGAGTGAAAAAAGGCGAATACATCTATTGCAGCGTGGAATTTAGCCAGCTTTCAGGGACGTATTATTACAGAACCGAAGATGATACGCTCCAGATCGGCGACCGGGTCATCGTCCCGGTTGGCAGACAGATGCAGGAGAAGATTGCCAGAATTGTTGATATTGAATACTTCACAAAGGAAAATGTTCCATTTCCATTAGCGAGAACGAAATGTATTCTGCAAAGATACGAGGAACATCCTCAAGACGTATCAGTGGCACAGGATGAAAATACAGACTTTGTTTCAGAACAGAAGTCAGATCAGAATATAGGACAGAGATCAGTGCAGCATTCCGCTGGTGCAGATGAGGAAAGTGTAGTAGCTGGAGTTGATGCAGACGCAGACGCAGCAGAGAAATCAGATGACGGCTCCATTGCAGAAGACCTGAAAAATGGTAGTGCAGCGGGGAACCGCAAAGACGCTGCCATGTATAAAAATAGAAATGAACGGACCGGGTATCCTGCGGATGCATTCCTACATGGCGAGGGTGATAAAGAGACAGAGGCAGACGGAAATGATGGATTCGATGACAACAGTGATGATACAGATGCCGATGACGCGTACGATAACAACGGTGATGATACGGACGAAGATGATGCGTATGATGACAACGGTGATGACACGGACGAAGATGACGCGTACGATGACAATGGTGATGACACAGACGAAGATGACGCCTACGATGATGAGGAAGACGGCGACGAAGATGGTGAAGACGATGAAGATGAAGAAGATAAAGAAGATGAAGAAGATGATGAGGATGAACCAGATGAGCAGGAGAAAATGGGAATGCGGATCGAGGAGCTTCTGGATGCATTTGAGGATTGTGATGTAGATTTTTACACGTGTGCAGATCCTGATTATGATTTTCTAAGCGAAGAGGGGCGCGTCCTTATTGTCCACAGCCCGGATGGGGACAGTGAGCTGTATATTGAACTGGATGAAGAATTTACCCTTGCTTTTGGTGGCTGGCATGCACATTATAGTGGCAGTGATGAAGATTATATTTTTATGTTGAATGATATAGAGGATATTGTAACGGAAAGTGTCTGTGTAGTAAATGTATCATCGGGGTTAAGGGCACTGAGCACAATGCTGAGCAGCGAGCATATTACGGCACAGTATGATAAACGAAAGCTAATTACAAATCTGGTAAGAAAAAAGAAATTCATCCAGGAAATGCGGGAAACCGGAGGAAAGATTCAGATCGTTTATTGGAACTCTGATCATAATATACTGTTCGAAATTATGCCAGAAGATTAAGTTGGATGTTTGTCTGAGAGAGCAGTAAATGAACCGGAATGAGAAAACTGTAGAAATTTTCGAACAGGTATCATATTTTGTCGTATATATTTCGAAATAAAATGTGGAGTATGTTGTTATAAGCAGCCGGATGCCGCCAGGCAGTCCGACTGCAGAAAATAAGGAGGGAATATGTATGGGATCAGTAATTTTTATCTTACTGATGGCTGTATTGTTTTTTGTACTTGGATTACTGCTGTTCAGAGGGAGATGCAGCTGGATGATCGCGGGGTATAATACGGCATCAGATGAGGAAAGAGCAAAATATGACGAGCGAAAGATCTGCAGAATTGCAGGAATTACCTGTCAGGTAGTGACTTTATTGCTGCTGTCAATGGCATATCTGGGGTATCGGATCGAAACGGGACTGATGGAGGAGAATCAGATGATTCCATTTTCCATTGTATTTTGTGCAGTGCTTTTATGCATGATAGGATTTGATATTTATTACATGAATTGCAAGTGTAAAAAAGTAAAAAGAAACAGCGATAAGTAAAAGAGAAGAGCTAAAAAGACAGGTTAAAGAGACAGGTTAAAGAGATAAGTATAAGAGACAGGTCAAAGAGACAAGTAACGTGACAAGTTAAAGAGATAAGTATAAGCGACAAGTAAAGTGACAAGAAAAGTGATAAGTAAAAGAGACAATAAAGATTACAAATAAAATGACAAGTAAAAGGGAGAAAGCGGATGCGCTGTTGGAATCTGCTTTTTCAAGAGTAGCATTGTAAGAATTCTAGAATCCTGACAAAATCCCGAAATTGAAACGGAAGAAGTAAGCGCTGGATAGTAGAGCCGAGAAAAGATGGTATTTACAGAGGAGGGCACTCATATGAAAAATATTTCTTTTGGTATGCCGACACTGATTGAAAAACAGAATCTGGAAGATTCCGTTCTGCTTTGCAAAGAACTTGGACTTGATTTTATTGAATTAAATATGAATATGCCGGATTATCAGATCGAACAACTGGAAAATACGGAGACTCTGCGCCAGATAGCAGAGCGATATGATATCTATTTTACAATTCATCTGGAAGAAAATCTGAATGTCTGTGATTTTAATCATGCAGTTGCACATGCGTACCAGGATACGGTTAGAAGGGCAATTCTGGTCGCAAAAAAACTGGAGATTCCGATCCTGAATATGCATATGAATCACGGAGTTCATTTTACACTGCCAGATAAAAAGGTGGAATTATTTGAACGGTACAATGCGGAATATATGAAGAATATTGAGCATTTCCTGAAATTATGTGAAGATACGGTCGGAGATTCCAACGTGCGTATTTGTATAGAAAATACAGATGGATATCAGGCATTCGAAAAGGATGCTCTGAATTATCTGCTGGCTAGTCCAGTTTTTGGACTGACCTGGGATATTGGTCACTCCCATGCCGCAGCAAATGTGGATGAACCCTTTATCTTAAGGCACAGTGACAAACTCATGCATTTTCATATCCATGATGGAGTCAAAAATAAAAATCATCTGGTCCTTGGAAGTGGTGAAATCGATATCGGACAGCGGTTGTCCATAGCAGCCCAGATAGGATGCAGATGTGTAATCGAAACAAAGACAGAACAAGCCCTGATTCAGTCTGTGAACTGGTTAGACGCAATCGCGAACAGATAGAATAGAAAATTGGAATAATATGTAAATACTTCTTGACATTTTGACTAATAGAGCAAATAATAGTACTATTGTACTAATAATTGAATCACTAGAAGGGACTAAAGTATTACAAATGGCAAATGAACATTACACGTATGATGCGATGACAAAAAGTCTGGTCCGCTCGTCAGTGGAAGAGGAACCAGATACGAAGATGGATGAGGAAGAGTTATGGGAACGTCTGATCAATGATGCCCAGAGACGAAAAAAACAAATCCATTCGTTTTCCAAGATAGGCAGAGGATTTACTATCTAGGACTCAAAAATGTAATGATGGGAATTGACGGAATGACATAAGATATCGAGAAAATCATATATGATTTTTACGGGAGATCGATAATGCATGACAATTAATATAAATAATAGGGGAATCACAGGAGCCTGAAAGGGCTCCTTTTTTTATGCGTCAAATAAAAAACTTCAAATATTTAGAATTATTTTATAAAAAGAAAATAGATTTTCGATTGTAATAAGTCTATAGTATAAATATAGAATAAATCAGCAAAAAAGATACACGATACAAAAGAGAAGAGCCATATGAGGAGCAATTCAATGGAAAACGAAAGAACAACAGTTAACAAAAATGGACAGGATGAGGTACTCGCAGGTTTTATCCATATGCTGTGCGGCAATTTTGACAATGCAGCACAGTTAGAAGAATTAAAGAGTAGAGGAATTGAAGGATATCCACATGCAGAGCATGTAAATACAGCTTGTAATAATCATATCTCGAATCTGCCAGAAGATTTTCAAGGGGTGTTTGTACTCGAAGAAAGCTACTATACAACAGATGGACATACCAATGCGATGCCTCACCTTTTTCTTTTTACAAGAGAAGGTAAAACTTACTTCATATGATATGCCACAAGGCTATGATAAAGAGACATTTCGTTATGAAAATCTTGGACAGATCGCTTTTGAAGATTTAAAACCATCCTCAAAATTTACACCTGCTCTATATGAGTTAAAAGGGGATGCATGGGAAGGTGGCAGCGAGAGCATGTTCTCACCAGTCCTGAAATTTAGTATTTTTGAGCGTTTTACAGAAGAAAAACTGGAAGTATCAGAGAGTATGGAAGTGAACGGAAAACGTACTTTTGGATATGATGAGCCCCTTATTTACAGAAGAAAGTAGGGTAACCAAGTTTTACACAAATATGGAGAATAGCATATAAAATAAAATGACTGTCGCATCACTGACAAACGTAGTGGTGCACAGTCTTTTTTAATTCTAAAGAAATCTTTATGATTTCCTGAACTAAATTTTAAATCTGCTTGTTATGCTTTGTACATAATAACAAAGCAACGTAAATTCATTGTACAGGAAAGAGGAAAAATATGAACTTTTTTTTAGAATATTGTAAACATCCATTTACGATCGGAGCACTAGCACCAAGCAGCCGCCATCTGGCAGTGAAAATGCTGGAACCAGTTGATTTTAACACCTGTAAATGCATTGTGGAATACGGACCTGGAACAGGTGTATTTACAAGGGAAGTCATTCGTAGAAAGAAAGATGAGACTGTTTTTCTGATCATTGAACAAAATCAGGAATTTTACAAGAATCTTCTGGCCGAATTTGGTGATTGTAAAAATGTGATTTTATGTCATGGAGATGCTGCCCAAATTAAGATGTATCTGAAAAAATATAAAATAGAGCACGTAGATGCAATCATATCCGGTCTTCCATTTGCTTCTCTGCCAAAAGATGTATCCACAAAAATTTTCCTGGAAACACAGGATGTTATTAGAAATTGTGGAAAATTTATCACATTTCAGTACACCATGTTGAAAAAAGGAATGTTCTTACAGTATTTTGATATCAGAAAGACGACCTTTGAACTGAGGAACTTTCCACCCGCATTTGTACTGACGATGACCTGCTAGTGGAGGTATCGTATATGAAATTACTTTATTTTCTGGCATGTATTCTTCGTCCGGTCTGTTTTCCAGTACCGGAAGCATCTTTGATGTTAACGGGAAGTGTGGCATTTGGAGCACAACAGGGACTACTGATCGGACTGGCTGGAACGCTGATCGGATTTGGTGTGATTTACTGGCTGACGATGAGGTTTACGGATTTCTTTATCAAAAAGGACCGGGTAAGGAAGAAAATTGAGCTGTTTCGCAGCTATATTGAGAAATACAGAGTGCTGATCATTGGTGCCCTTTACATTATTCCGGTCATGCCAGATGAAATTATCTGTATTGGTGCAGCGGTAACCGGAGTGGAATTCCCTGTACTGTTTACCATAGCACTGTTCTCTAAGACGGTATCTATCGGTCTGATCGCATATTCCAAAGAACTTGGAAATCTGTTGTCGGTGAATCGGTTTACGATTATAATAATAGAAATAGCTGTATTATTTGCTTTTTCCATGGTCCTGCAATGGAGGCAAAAAAAGACGGAGAAAACTGCAGGGAAGACAGCAGGAAAATAAGAGTTAAAACGGACGAACAGGGAAAAATACGAGTAGTTAGGTAACAGAAAAATGGAGGAGCATATTTGGAAGGGACAGTTTTAATTGTTGATGATGACGAAGATATCCGGAATATGATCGGGATATATCTGGAAAATGAGAGACTTGGTTTTATTAAATGTAAAGATGCAGTGCAGGCACTTGATATTCTGGAAAATCACAGAATAGATCTGATTCTGCTGGATATTATGATGCCTGGGATGAGTGGAATGGATGCCTGCATTAAGATCAGGGAGACATCGCGTATGCCGATCATTTTTATGTCAGCAAAGTCACAGGATATGGATAAAATACAGGGACTTACGGTAGGAGCAGATGATTATATTGTCAAACCATTTAATCCGCTGGAACTGGTGACCAGGGTAAAGGCACAACTGCGGCGTTTTAAACAATATAATGAAAATTCTATGGCGGAAATTCTGCAGATCAGAGATCTGCTTTTAAATAGAAATACAAGACAGGTATGGCTGGCAGGGAAAGAAGTTCGACTGACACCTAAAGAATTCGATATTCTGGAGGTCCTTTTGTATAATAAAGGCATTACCATGAGCGTCAAAAGGATCTATGAGCTTGTATGGCACGATGAGTACATTCAGAACGATAATTCTGTTCTGATGCACATTTCCAATTTACGGGACAAAATCGAGACGGATACAGAAGAACCATATATTAAAACGGTCTGGGGAGTGGGATACAGAATATGAAAAAGAGACCACAGCGAAAAGGGAGACTGCAGGCAAAAAGAATAGTAAAGTTTAAATGGAAACCCGACTCGAACCAGGTTCTGGGATTTTTTGTGGCTCTGGCAGGGGCAGTTTTCTTTCATGAGGAAACGAATCTGCTGATCCAGTTTTTGTTGGAATGTCATATAGAAATGAACGAAAGTCTGGTACAAGCAGGGCTGAATATGGTTACAGTTGTAATGTTCCTTCTTATATTCTGGACATTTCTAAGAAGCAGGAGAGCAAGTCTGACAAAATATTATATGCTGTCTGTTCTGGCATCTGTATTTACGATGCTGTTGCTGACCTATGGTATGGGACAAATCTGGTTTGTTATCTACAATTGGACCAATCTGGGCAATTATTTAGATAGTATCCAGGGAGGTATTGTTGGGACAGCCCTTTTGAACATTCTATTGATCCTGAATATAGTAACCTTTGTTCTATGTTTTACACTGCTTTTGAAGCCGAAAATGAAATACATTCACTATATCTCTGATGAGGTCAGAAAGATGGAGAAAGAAGGATTTGGCAAGGAACTTACGATTAAAAGTGATGATGAATTGGCGGAACTTGCAAAAAGGATCAGCAGTATGTCAGTCACTCTGAAAGAAAAACAGGACCATGAAAAGCAGGAAGAGGAGAGCAGGAACAGGATGATCGCAGATATTGCGCACGATCTGAGAACACCCCTGACTTCTGTGATCGGTTATGTGGATCTGCTGAAAGAAAATGGCTTTGATGACAGGGAAAAATTTGATCAGTATATGGAAGTGGTGGATCGTCGTCTGTCAAATCTGAAAACGTTGACCGATCAGCTCTTTGATTATACGAAGCTGACACAGACAGATCTTAAGATTAATAAAGAAGCGGTAAATCTGTTATCGTTACTGGAGTACATTGATATCGAGTATGGAAATATTTATAAGAGAGCAGGCTTTACGTGGCAGTTCGTTATGGAGCCGTCCAAAAGGGAACTGACAGTATTGCTGGATACAGAAAAATTTATGCGCTGTATGGGAAATTTACTGGAGAATGCGAGGAAATATGCAGCACAGGGGACAACAATCAGACTCGAAGTGAGCAATACGAATGAAATTGTTACGTTGCGCCTTTCAAACGAAATGATACCTGGGGAGTCGCTCGATGCGGACAGGCTGTTTGAACGGTTCTACAAAGGAGATGCTTCCAGAACTACAAAAAAAGGAGAATCGACAAGTACTGGCCTAGGGCTACCGATCGCAAGAGCGATTGTGGAGCTTCATCAGGGCAGATTGCAGTCTGTAATAGAAAATGGCAGAATTCAGTTCATGATAGAACTGCCATTGGTGGATAAAAAAGAAGAATCCGAACGTCGTTAGTACAGTAAAATTATATTAAGAGGAAGCGTAGAGAAACAGAGAAGATATCTGTTTTCTCTACGCTTTTTCAATTGTCCCCTACGGAAATGTTTTGCATGCATACATATGAAGTGTTAGAATACGATAGAGACAGAACATGTAGTTAAAGTCCTATCTTGGGCTTGAAATAGAGAAAGTATTGGTGAGCATATGCAGAGTAAGCAGGAGAAAAGAGGAAAAAGGCTTGCAACTTATGTGCCGGATTATGTCGTATTTGATCTGGAAACAACGGGAACAAGCGTAAATACGGACGAGATTATAGAGATTTCAGCAGTAAAAGTAAATGAGGGAGAGGTCGTGGATACATTTTCAACATTGGTCAATCCACAAAGGAGCATTCCATATTTTGCAACAGCAGTCAATGGAATTACGGACGAAATGGTCAGTGATGCACCAGTTCTTGCAGATGCACTGGGGGAATTCTTAAATTTTGCAGGTTCGATGGTACTGGTCGGACATAATATTCAGAGCTTTGACTTGAAATTTGTTGCGAAGGCAGCCAATGAGCTGTTCGGACAGGAGATCGATAACGATTATATCGATACTCTTTATATGGCCAGAGCCTGCCTGCCTGAATTATCGCATCACAGGCTGACTGATATTTCAGCACATTTTCAGATCGATACAACGGGTGCGCACAGGGCCTTAAACGACTGTATGATGAATCAACAGTGTTTTGAGAAGATGGCACAGCTACAGGCAGAAGGTGTGGTACAGATTGAGCTCTGTCCAAAATGTGGTGGTGAAATGAAGAAGCGAAAAGGAAAATTTGGTGAGTTCTGGGGATGCAGTAATTTCCCTGTCTGCCGCTTCACAAAAAATGTCTGAAATAAGGAATAGACATGATAATGTTACATAGATGAGAACAACTTCTGGTACGATTCAAATTGATAGGTACAGTATAAAAGTAAATAACAGCAGAGCATAACAGTACACAATAGTATGCGACGGAGCATAAGAAAATATAACAATACACAACAGAAAGAAAGTCTGGGTCTGCAGGACTTACCGGTATAGGAAATGTACAGGAGAGAGAAGATTGGAGATAAGAAATGAGTGAATTATATAACAGAGTAATGGCAGAAGGAGCAAAGGCATTTACCCATGGTGGAAAATTCCATGCAGATGATGTATTTACATCAGCACTTCTGTTGCATCTGAATCCTGAAATTCAGATTACAAGAGGAAATAAGGTCCCTGAAGATTTTGATGGAATAGTCTTTGATATTGGCAGAGGTCAGTATGATCATCATCAGAGAGACAGTAGAATCAGAGAAAATGGAGTCCCATTTGCAGCATTTGGACTCGTATGGGAAGAACTTGGAACACAGGTACTTTCTGAAGAACTGGCAGTTCGATTTGATGAGGAGTTCATTCAGCCATTGGATATCAACGACAATACAGGAGAGAAAAATGAGCTTGCATCCATGATCGGTGATTTCAATCCGGGATGGGACGGACATGGCAATACAGACGAAGCATTTTTCAGAGCGGTCAGCTTTGCTACAATGGTTCTGCTAAATAAGTTTGAAAAATACCGTGGTAACGAACGTGCAGATCTGAAAATCGCAGAGTATCTGGATGCAGGAGTGCAGGAAAAAATACTGGTCATGCCAGAATTTGTTCCATTTCAGAAGAAACTTTCTGAGACAGATGTTGAGTTTGTAATCTATCCATCCAACCGTGGTGGATTCTGTGTGCAGCCTCTGAAAAAAGCGGGTTCAATGAACTATAAATGCAGTTTCCCTGAGAACTGGGCAGGCCTGGAAAATGAAGACCTGCAAAAGGAGACAGGACTGGAAAGTGCAACGTTCTGCCATAAGAGCAGATTTCTGCTGTCTGTGGGCAGTCAGGAAGATGCAGTAAAGGCCTGTCAGATCAGTCAGGAGCAGTTCACAGACAGCCAGATCATAATCTGGATGACAGAAGAACAGGAAAAAGAGGACGGTGCATCATTGGTACCTGTCTGTGACGGAGCAAAAGAAGAATTCGAGGCGCAGTTAAAACAGACAGAACAGTACAGAAATGCAGTAGTACAGGAAATGGAATTCCCCAAGATGCCAGCACTGATATGTAGTGCAGTTGGAAATGAAATAGAAATGGAAAAGGAAGACTGGAAACAGATGCAGAAGGATACAGCGAAAAAGATCCTGGCACAGAAGCCGGAAATGGTAGTCTTAAGTGGAAATATGCTGATGGCATATCCACTGATTCATTCGCTGAGAAAGAAAAAGATACCAGTACTTGTACCAGTCAAAGAGGGTGCAAAGATTATTTTTGTCAGAATTCCATCAGGATCATAATAGTTAAGATGCCGTAGATGAACAGAAAGTGAGGGAATGAATATGGAAATTACAGTAAGAAAATATAAAGAGCAAGATGTGTCAGCGATGGCAGCAATTTGGAATGAGGTGGTTGAAGATGGAGTCGCATTTCCACAGGAGGAGTATCTGGACGATGAAACCGCAAAGACATTTTTTGCACAGCAGACCTATGTTGCAGTGGCTCAGGCAGAGACCGGAGAAGTATTAGGACTTTATATTCTTCATCCAAATAATGTTGGCAGATGTGGGCACATCTGCAATACCAGTTATGCAGTCAGTGGAAAAGCAAGAGGGATGCATATTGGAGAGAAACTGGTAAAAGATTCCCTTGTACAGGGCAAAACACATGGATTCAAAATATTACAGTTCAATGCCGTTGTTGCGAGCAATGTGGTCGCAAGGCATCTGTATGAACGACTTGGTTTTCAACAGCTTGGGACGATTCCAGGTGGTTTTCGCATGAAGGATGGACATTATGAAGATATTTGTCCTTATTATCATGTTCTGTAGAGATATTTATTTCAGAAGTTAAGTAACAAAATAGCTAAGAAAAAATGTGGGAGGCAGAAGTATGAAAAAACTTGGTCTAGTTGGTGGAATGGGACCGGAATCAACGATTCCCTATTATCATGATATTGTCTATGGAGTGCAGAAAAGAATGGGACGTCAGATATTTCCCAATATGACAATGGAAAGTCTGGATGTATTCAGGGTGCTTTCGCTGTGCAAAGAAGAGAAATATGATGAGCTGACAGAGTATCTTCTCGGTGCACTGAATCATCTGAAAGCCGCGGGTGCAGATTTTGGAGCACTGGCTGCGAATACACCGCATATTGTTTTTGACAGATTAAAGGAATTATCTCCAATCCCACTGCTGAGCATTGTGGAAGTAACGGCAGAGGAATCAGAGAGAAGAGGCCTGAAGAAAATAGGTCTTATAGGGACTGCGTTTACGATGCAGCAGGAATTTTTTAAAAAGCCATTTCAGGAAAAAAAGATCGAAATCATAGTTCCTAAGGGAGAACAGATGGAATACGTTCATCAAAAGATTTCAAGTGAGCTGGAGCTGGGAATCGTGAATCCAAATACACTGGAAGGCTTTCAGAAGATCATACAGCAGATGAAAGAGCAGGAGCAGATCCAGGCGGTCGTGCTCGGTTGTACAGAATTGCCAATGCTTTTAAATGACAATGTGAGTCCGGTCACCTGTCTGGATACGATGCAGATTCATATACAGGCAATTGTTGATGAAATTCTGAAAGAGTAAATGTCTTGAGGCAGTAGGCTCAGGACTGGAGGGAAAATATGAATCAGATGCTCTTATCGTTAATAGCAAAGGGGCTTGAAGCAGGCGCACGCCGTGCATACAAAAAGGATACCGCACCGCAGGAAAATCAGGTCGGTAAGATTTTAGAAAATATATCGTATTTACCGGATGGCAAAGAGGAACATCTGCTGGATATTATATATCCAACACGAAAAGCAGAACAGTATCCATTTATAATCAATATTCATGGTGGCGGATTCAGTATGAATTCAAAGGACAGGATCTACCGGAATTATGGAATGCGGTTGGCCGCAGACCGCTATGCGGTCATCAATCTGAATTTTACACTGGCAGGGGATGCCTGTTATCCAACACAAATGCAGGATGTGCTGGCAGCACTGCGTTACATAAAGAACAATTTTTATAAATACCAGCTGGATCTGGAGCAGTGTTATCTGTCCGGAGATTCTTATGGCGCATATATGGCGATGATGACGGCATGTATTCTGACAAATGAAACGTTGCAGAAATACTATGGTCATGTACCAGAGATCAGGATACGTGCAGTCGCAGCTAATTGTGGCATGTATGATTTTACAACATTTCTCTGCAGAGAAATTCAATTTCCCATGAGAAGACAAATAGCAGAAATACTTTTTGGAAGTAAGGAGTATGAAAAACTCCCTGTTTATCAGTATTCATTCGTCTTTTTGTATATGGGACCTGATTTTCCTCCTGTATATCTGATGGATACAGAGTATCGTTCATTTGCAGCAGAGGCATACCGGCTGGAGGAACAGCTGAAAAAGAATAAAATCCGATATCAGATGCACATGTTTGCAAAGAAGGAAAAACTGATGCACGCATTTCATATTATGAGCAGATTTCCGCAGAGCAGGATCGTACTACAGGAGATATTTGCATTTTTTGACGGGTGTCAGGAATAAAATGAACAGATGATAAGAGCAATCTTTATAAAATTAGAACATGAAAAGAAGTGAGGCAGATCAAATGCAGAAACAAAAAATGTTCTGGCACAGAGTGAGAAATATACTGATCGTGCTGGCAATGATGAATATTCTTTTGATATGGAATCGTGTCCCGATCGGTATGGGCATGATGGTTCCAGTGACCATTTTGCTGGTGCTTGGGTACATTTACTGTAATATCAGACCAGTTCATGTAACCTTATCTGGCAGGCGTCTGAAGATTATGGATGCCGGCTATGAACTGATTGTGACAGCAGGTGTTTCTATAGTTTTGGAAATAGTGCTAGTAACGGTCCTGTTCCTATGCCCGATAGGCACATTTTCATTAAAAATAAGCATCCTCAATGGAATCGTTGCATTTCTGGTGGAAGCCCTGGTTATATTAAATGGATGTACCAGAGTCATGTTTACTTCAAGAGATCTGGGGGTGACGAACAGGCTGTTACTGCTGTGCCTGTGGTGGTTCCCACTGGTCAATGTATGGATCCTGGCACGCTGGTGCAAAAAGGTTCGCTATGAATTTTTGTATGAACAGTCACAGGCAATGCTGGATGAGGCCAGAAAGGAAAATGAAGTCTGTAAGACATGTTATCCATTGGTACTGGTGCATGGAATTTTCTTTCGAGACTGGCTGTATGTAAATTACTGGGGCAGGATTACAGGGGAGCTTAAGCGAAATGGTGCACAGGTATGGTATGGACATCAGCAGTCTTCTGATGCAGTCAGAAGAAGTGGCCAGGAGCTAAAAGACAATATATGAAGATCATCGAAGAGACTGGATGTGAGAAAGTCAATATTATTGCGCATTCCAAGGGAGGTCTGGATGCGAGATATGCAATCAGCCAGCTTGGACTGGGACCTTACGTGGCATCGCTCACAACGGTCAATACACCGCACAGAGGCTGCCATTACGCGGATTTCCTACTGGATCATATCGCTTCACCGATACAGACATTTGTAGCAGATAAATATAACAGGACGTTCACAAAACTTGGGGATGAACACCCGGATTTTCTGGCAGGTGTCAATGATCTGACAGCCCGTAACTGTGAAGAATTCAATAGGACGGTACCGGATGTTCCAGGTGTCTATTATCAGAGCGTGACATCAGTGATGAAAAACTTTTTTTCTGCAGGATTTCCACTTAATGCAGGCTATCTTCTCGCCAAGCATTTTGATGGAGAAAATGATGGGCTCGTTGAGGTTTCTTCTGCAAAATGGGGCAATTTTCTCGGAGTGATGAAAACAGGGAAAAAGAGTGTCTCACATGGTGATGTAATCGATCTGACACGGCAGGATATTAAAGGATACAGGGTATGTGAGTTCTATGTGGGGCTGGTAAAAGACCTGAAGGAACGTGGATTTTAAGTTAATAGAGATAGAACAGAATAAGAAATTGGAGTGAGAAAACAATGTTTATCAAAGAGGACAATACATTTAACGATATCCGGGAAAAGTCACTGATGCAGTGGCTGGATGAAATGGAAAAGCATGAAGATGTGGCTGTCAGAGGTGGGGTCAGACTTACCAGAGATTATATCAGCTATCTGAAACAGCAGGTCATTCATATGCAGGATCAGGCAAAGATCAGAGAAGAGTATTTAAAGAAAATGGCACAAAAAAAGAAATGATAAGAATTCGCGGTACATGATTGGTGTGTACCGCTTTTTTATGCCTTTTTGTATCCCAAAAGACTGCTACAAAATGTAGAAATATGGAATATTTTGTATGCCTGAATCCGAGGTTCCTGCTTTCTTTTCCATAAATTCTCTGTTATATTAGAGGAAGAGATTGTATTTTTACACAAACAAGAAGACAAAGACTGAAGGGAGTTAAGATATTTGAGTAGATTAACGGTAATTACAGAAGACAGGGCGCAGCTGACAATGGAGTCCCTGTACCAGGATCTGGAAAGAAGGATCGTAGCAAGCCCACCGGGATTGTGTCCGGTCGATCTGACCTGTTCCTTTGTAAAAATGTGTCTGGCGCAGTCCTGTGGCAAATGTGTACCATGTCGAATTGGATTGAACCAGTTGTCCCAGCTTTTCGATGATGTATTGAATGGAAAGGCAACAGCGGAGACGATAGATGTAATTAAGCTGACAGCAGAGGGAATTTACCTTTCCGCTGACTGTGCGATTGGATATGAGGCAGCCAAAATGGTGCTTAAATGTATAGATGGATGTATGGATGATCTGCTTTCCCATGTGGAACACAACAGATGTACCTGCAATAGTAATCAGCCGGTACCATGTGTAAATCTTTGCCCGGCTGGTGTAGATATACCAGGATATATCGCACTTGTAAGGGATAAGAGATATGCAGATGCAGTGCGTCTGATCAGAAAGGATAATCCAATGCCAGTGGTCTGCGCATTTATTTGTGAGCACCCATGTGAAAATAGATGTAAACGTACTATGGTAGATGCACCAGTCAACATCAGAGGATTGAAGAGAATGGCAGTAGATCATGCAGGAGAAGTTCCAATTCCAGCATGTGCGCCAGCAACAGGTAAGACAGTTGCGATTGTCGGTGGTGGCCCAGGTGGATTAAGTGCAGCCTATTATCTGTCACTGATGGGACATAAAGTCACTGTCTATGAGCAGCGAAAACAGCTCGGTGGGATGTTGCGTTATGGAATTCCGAACTACCGTCTGGAAAGAAAACGCCTGGATGAAGATATCAATGCAATTCTCTCAGCGGGTGTGGAAGTAAAGACGGAAGTCAGCATTGGAACAGATATTTCAATTAGAGAACTCAAAGAAAGTTACGATGCGCTCTACATAGCAATTGGTGCACATACAGATAAGAAGATCGGTATCGAAGGAGAGGATGAAGCAAAAGGAATTCTCTCAGCAGTGGAAATGCTCCGTGCTATCGGAGATGATGAAATGCCGGATTATACTGGCAAACGTGTTGTTGTTATCGGTGGTGGAAACGTCGCAATGGATGTTGCCAGATCTGCAGTCAGACTGGGTGCAGAATCTGTGAATATTGTATACAGAAGACGAAAAGATGACATGACTGCACTTCGTGGAGAAATAGAAGGAGCGGAGGCAGAAGGCTGTGGTATCGTAGAACTCATGGCTCCAAAGAAAGTAGAGATTGATGATGGAGGAAATGTGGCAGGGCTCTGGGTTCAACCACAGATGATCAGTAAGATCTCCCATGGAAGACCGTCACCTGTGAAAGCAGCGAGAGAGGAAGAACTGATTCCTTGTGATTTAATCATTGTAGCGATTGGACAGGGAATTGAGTCCAAGCCGTTTGAAGAATTTGGTGTGAGCGTAAAACGAGGTGCAATTGAAGCACTGGATACCAGTGAGATCAAAGATCTCAGAGGAGTATTTGCGGGAGGTGACTGTGTTACAGGACCAGCTACCGTAATCAGAGCGATTGCAGCAGGAAAAGTAGCTGCGGCCAACATAGATGAATACCTTGGATTCCATCATGAAATTCGTTGTGATGTAGATATTCCGGAGGCAACATTTGAAGATAAAGTTCCTTGTGGAAGAGTAGAACTTCCAGAAAGAGATGCGAGTGAACGAAAGAAAGACTTTGAATCCGTAGAACTTGGTATGTCCTGTGAAGAGGGCTGTCAGGAAGCAGGCAGATGCTTACGCTGCGATCACTATGGCTTCGGCATATTCAGAGGAGGAAGAGTAGAGAAATGGTAAATGTAACGATCAATGGAATACAGATTGCAGTTGAAGAGGGAACAACAATTCTGAATGCCGCAAAACAGGCCGGAATTGAAATCCCAACGCTCTGCTTCTTAAAAGAAATTAATGAAATCGGCGCCTGCAGAGTCTGTGTCGTAGAAGTTGAGGGCATCGACCGATGTGTGATCGCCTGCAATAATCCGGTAAAAGAAGGGATGGTCATTCATACGAATAGCAGAAAGGCCAGAACGACCCGTAAAACAAATGTCAAACTGATCCTGTCCCAGCATGATTATCGCTGTGCATCCTGTGTTCGTAGTGGCAACTGTGCACTGCAGACGGTGGCAAATGATCTGAATATCTCAGATATGCCGTATGAAATTAAGCCTGAATCCTATCCATTTGACAAAGAATTTCCACTTGTAAGGGAAAGTGAAAAATGTATCAAATGCATGCGTTGCGTACAGGTCTGTGATAAAGTGCAGGCACTTCACGTGTGGGATGTCGTCAATACAGGAGGCAGAACAACTGTCAATGTAAGAGCAGGTCAGACGCTTGAAGAGTCAGACTGCGTAATGTGTGGACAGTGTCTGATCAATTGTCCGGTCGGAGCACTCAGAGAAAGAGATGATGTGGGACTGGCACTGGATGCTGCGGAAAATAAGGATATGATCACAGTTGTGCAGGTAGCACCAGCAGTCAGAACATCTTGGGGAGAAGGTTTTGGACTTTCCAGAGAGTTCGCAAATGCAAAGAGACTGGTTGCAGGACTGAGAAGAGTCGGATTTGATTATGTATTTGATACCTCATTTTCAGCAGATTTGACAATTATGGAAGAAGCAAGTGAATTTCTTGAAAGATTGCCGGAAATCAAAGAATCGGGACTTCCTATGTTTACTTCCTGCTGTCCGGGCTGGGTCACATTTATGAAAGAACAGTATCCACAGCTTGCAGACAGACTTTCCAGCGCAAAGTCACCACAGCAGATGTTCGGCGCTATTACAAAGTCTTATTATGCCGAACTGCTTGGTGTCGATCCCGAAAGGATCTTCTGTATTTCTGTAATGCCTTGTCTGGCAAAGAAAGACGAGTGTACCTGGGATGCGGGCAGGGATGAAGATGGAAATGAGTATATGCGCGATGTGGATGTGGTTCTGACAACGAGGGAAATAGAGCGTCTGTTCCGCTCTTATTACATTAAGCCAGAAGCACTTCCAGAAGAGGAGTTTGATGCACCACTTGGTACAGGAACCGGTGCAGGCGTGATCTTTGGAACGACTGGTGGCGTTATGGAAGCGGCACTTCGTACGGCGGCACATCTGGTTACAAAGAAAAATCCGGATGCAGATGCATTTCAGTCTGTGAGAGGCCTGGATGGTTGGAAAGAAGCTGCATTTACACTGGATGGAACTGATTTAAAAGTTGCAGTGGCAAGTGGACTTGGCAATACAAGAAAACTGATGGATGCAATTGTTGCAGGAACGGTTCACTATGATTTTGTAGAAATCATGGCCTGCCCTGGTGGCTGCATTAACGGTGGTGGACAGCCAATTCATGATGGACTTGATTACAGTTCTGACAGAGCAGCGGTGCTCTATGGACTTGATCAGCACAACAATCTGAGATATTCACATGAAAACCCTGAAATTATCAGATGTTATGAAGAATATCTTGAGAGACCGTTATCACAGAAGGCACATGAACTGCTTCATGTAAAAGAATAAGCGATTTGTGTTGACTGACATCCTGCTCTAATAAAGAGTAGCTGGTAATAGTGTATGGAAACAGACATGGTACGATAAAAAGGTACCATGTCTATTTTTATGCCTGTCTGACCGGGACGAAATGCTTATGGAAATATATATAATATGATTGTATAATATTACCAAATGGTAAAATGGATATGATTCCATCATTGGTTTTCTATTCATTTTGCAGGAGAGAGGAACTGGAGGCAGTATGGAGGAAGATAACAGATTTATAGTCAAACAAAAGAAACAGGGAAATGTAGGGTACATCTTTTTAGCTACACTTATGACATTATTATGTCTGCTGCTGGTTTTTGTGGATTATTCCGGTGGAGGAAGCGGAATAATGGGATTTGTGGTGTCCCACGCAATCACTTTGTATATTCTGAAGGGCATTATGGCATTTGGTGCATTATTCTTTGGATATGCAACGTATTTTCTGTTTCGGAGGGCACTCGGAGGAAAAGATATTCTGATCGTGGATGAGAATGGAGTGACCGATAATAGTTCAGCGGTGGCGCTGGGATTCATTCCATGGCAGGATATTAAGGATATTCATCTTAGAAGTACACTCGGAAATTATTTCATTGAATTGGAACTTTTTGATGAAGAAAAATATCTGAAACGACTCAAAGGAATAAAGAAACTTGCTGTGAAAATCAATCTGAATACAGGGCATGAACTTGTATGTATTACATTGAATTCAACAGGAGTCGGCTATCGGACCGTTATGCCGGTCATTTTGACAATGTTTGAGAAAAAGACAGGAAGAATTCCACAGGATCAATTGAATTTTTAGGGCGCAACAGAATCGCAACACAAGTTTTATAAGTTAAAATGATAGGTTAAGACCAAATGTTAAGACTCAATGTTAAGACCAAATGTTAAGACTCAATGTTAAGACCAAATGAGAATCTAAAAGTAATAGGTTAAAGGAAAGGTCATAATAATCTTAACTTATTTATGAAACACTACAATTTTACCATCAGATAAACCGTAAATTAGAGAAGGTAACACGAAAATGGTAATACAGGATTGCGGGGCACGGAATGAAAGTGAGAAGCTGGTAATTTGCAGTCCGGTATTTTGCACAATAGGAACAGGGGGACAACAGGAATGATAAAAAGTACAGCGATTATTGGAATGGGTGCACTTGGACTTTTATATGCAGATCAGATTACACGGACACAGGGCAGGGATGCAGTTACTTTTGTCTGTGATGAGGAACGTCTGAAACGTTACCGCTCAATTCCGGTCACGGTAAATGGAGAGAAGAGAGATTTTAATATGGCGGATTACAGAAGTGTATCTCCTTTTGACCTGGTCATTGTAGCAGTAAAATATACAGGATTACAGACTGCATTGCAGACTATGAAAAATTGCGTAGATAAGAATACGATCATAATTTCGGTCATGAATGGAGTGGATAGTGAACAGATCATAGGAAAGAGCTTTGGCATGGAGCATATGCTGTATTCGGTCGCACAGGGAATGGATGCGATGAGGACCGGACATGATCTTCGATTTTCAAAGGCAGGAGAACTTCATATTGGTGTGACGAAATCTTCACAAAAGGAGAACTTCGAAAGCTTGAAAGAATTCTTCGATCGTGCAGGAGTTCCTTATGTTGTGGAAGAGGATATTATTTATCGGATGTGGTGCAAATATATGCTCAATATTGGAATTAATCAGGTCTGTCATGCGTTTCAGACAGACTATGCGGGTGCGCTGCAAAAGGATAGTGAAGCGTACCATGTACTGGTGGATGCCATGAAAGAAGTGGTGACATTGGCACAGGCAGAAAGAATCAATCTGACAGAGGCTGATATTGGGTATGATATAAAAGTGATTCAGACACTGGCGCCACATGCGTATCCATCCATGCGTCAGGACGGAGTGGCAAAACGTCCATCGGAGGTGGAAATGTTCGCAGGTACTCTGATCAGAATGTCGCAGGTTCACAACATCAAAGCACCAGCCAATCAGTATTTGTATCGCAAAATTAAGGAATTGGAACATTCTTATAATGTGTGATTTGTAAACCATTAAAAGTTGAGTAAATATTAGGGTTATACAGATATAAAAATCAAAGTCATATAAGTGTAAAAGACATAGGTGAAAAAGACATATAAGCGTAGAAGTCATGTAGATAAAAAGTTCCATAGATATAAAAGCCATAAACGAGAAAAAAGTTCTGCTACAAAAGACGGATAAATAGTCTTTGCAGCAGAACTTTTTTAGTTGTGTATGTATTCGTGTATATTATGTAAGATCACATTTGTTATCTCTGAACTTCATTTCCAGCTTTTGCGAAGGCAAGTCTGTTGACTTCATCAACGGATACAAGGTTGAAGTCACCGCTTACAGTATGTTTCAGACAGCTGGCAGCATTTGCAAATTCAACTGCTTTCTGAGGATCATAGTTCTGCAGATATGCATAGATCAGACCGGCACAATATGCATCACCAGCACCGATGAAGTCAAGGATCTGCATGAAATATTCTTTACTGAAGTAAGCTTTTCCATCTGTGTAGATCATGGACTGCAGCTTGAATGTTGTGATAGAAATTTCTTCACGCCATACAGAAGCGACCATCTTGAATGGGAAACGTTTCATCAGTTCTTTTGCGATAAATTCGTTCTTTTCTTTGTTGTTACCTGCAACTGGTTCGATTTCAAAGATACCGATTGCATCATCTTCGTTGGCAATACAGATATCTACGTAGTTACAGATTTCTGACATGACTTTATTAGCTTTTTCACTTGACCATAATTTACTTCTGTAATTTAAATCACAGCTGACTGTAAGACCTTTTTCTTTTGCTTTTTTGCAGGCAAATAAGCAGATCTTTGCAAGTTCATCGCTGATTGCAGGAGTAATACCTGAGAAATGGAACCAAGTAGCATCTTTGAAGATAGCATCCCAGTCGAAATCATCTTCTTTTGCGAGTGCGATTGCAGAACCGCTTCTGTTATAAATAACATTGGAAGGTCTCTGGCTTGTCTTTTTCTCAAGGAAATAGATACCAATCTGATCGCCACCACGAACGATTCTGCTGGTATCTACTCCATATTCGCGGAGAGCGTTTACAGCACTCTGACCGATTGAGTGAGCTGGAAGCTTAGTGACATAACTGCAATCTACACCGAAGCTGGCAAGAGAAACTGAAGTGTTGGCCTCACCGCCACCATAGACAGCCTCAAACTGATTGCACTGGGTAAAACGTTCATTGTTTTCAGGAGAAAGACGAAGCATGATCTCTCCGAAAGTAATAATTTTGTTGTTCATAGTGTACCTCACATTTGTGTAATATAGTTTTTTATCTTTTAAATCTCATTATAGCATAAAATGTAATATTTGGTAATTTATTAAGAACTTTTCCCATAATTTCTTGCAACATATTTTAAAAGTAAGTAAAAAAGCCCTTTATGACGACATAGAATATGATTTTATCTTATAATTCTTAAAGTTAATACAGTTGCATAAATATATTTTGTGTTGAAAGACCAACGATTTTATAGAATTTATTAAAATATTGTCACATTAATCTGAATTAATTTCGATGTCCACGAAGCAAATAAATAAAGGGCTGTGAGAATGGGCA
>CAJMQE010000028.1 GCA_905215405.1 uncultured bacterium | reverse complement strand
AATATCGCAAACGATACTAACTTCTCTTTGAATCCTTAACTTAACACCATTGGGTTTCCCCCTGACTGTGTTTTTTTGTGCGAAAGATTCTATTGAAGAATATTGTGAATTGGAGTATTCTCTTAATAGAATATTTTTACATAGGAGCTGAAAGAATGCCTAATATATTTGATGGATTAAGCAAATTACAGGATGATGATATCCGCCTGCAGATCGCACTTTTTGAATCAGTCAATGTCAGTGGTGCAGTACAGGAAACCGGGCACAGGACGGTCAGCAGAATAGTAGGATTTGCCAACATGCTTGTTGGAGCAGGAAAAATTGATTATGAAATGAAAGGAATTGTCGGTGTAGTAAAGGACAAGATTCTTTCTTATAAAAATATGTCCAGAATGGAACTGGATGAAAAACTACGACATATACTTGTAGAGCGCATTACGGATGAAGGGAACAGACAGGAATTTTTAAGTGATGACTATATATCGGTACATGTAATCAGAGAGGCTGCAGGAATTTATAATCTGAGTACGGCAAAGTCACCAGCGGTTCTGGCAGACAGAATTGCAGAACAGTATTATGATCAGTTCCTGACAAGATTGCACAAGGTGTTGATCAAGCAGGAAAAGCCGCAGGCAAAAGAGACGGATCAGAGACTGCAGGATTGTCTGAATCGAATTCCAATTGAACAAAAGCGGGAACTGAACCGAAGTGTGGTCATGACGGAATTCAGTGGACGTGGTATTGGAAAGCTGATCCGAGGGGAGCGCAGTATTTTAAATCTCAAGAGAGTCGTGACCTATATGGGACTGGATGCATTTGATGCAATGGATGTTGTTATTTTCTCCATGTATGAAAAAATGATTGGATTTGGAAGACTTACAAAGATGCTTCTGGCACAGTTGATCTGGGTCGCAGTCAAAGGCTATGGAGCACATTTTGAGGTGGGGGCAGATCTGCTTCCAAGCTTCGTAAAAACACAGACAGAAGTACAGATTAATGAAGAACGCAGCTACCGTCAGCATTTGGTTCAGCGTGTGGAAATGAAAGATACGATTACAAAATATCAGCAGGAAATAGAAAAAGTGAAAAATGATCTGATGGACATGCAGGTCAGATTACTAGAGGATAATGCACGATTCAATGAGGCAAAGGACCGGTTCGATGAACTGGAAAAACGAAAAGAGGAAAGTGCGGATCAGGCGTATTTTCGTGAAGTCAACAGTGCAAAGAAAGAGCTGGATCAGGCTGATGCAACACTCAAGAACAGAACGATGTCCATAAGTGAATCCAAGATTCGCCAGTCGGAGCTGGACAACCTACTGAGTCAGACGGAAAAGCAGCTTGGCGTGATAGAAATGGACACACAGGAAATCACAAATGAGCGAAGCAGTATTTTGGCAAGACAGTGGAGAGCATTTTTCTATAAATTCCGTTTTGCGGATGATGATTTTACTTATCTTGTTGAAAATTTTACTGCCAGCGAGTTGATGAGAATAGAGATGCTGCTCAAAGAGATGCATGACTGCAAGGATATTGAAGCCTATGCAAAGGAACATACTGAGGATGCAGCACATGCTGTATGTGAGGTCTCTGAAGGAAAGACAGTCAGCATTTTCTATGTTGCCACATTTATTCGTAAGATTATAAAAGAACAGAAATAAGTAGCTAGAAGATTCCAGCTCAAAAGTGAAAACTATAGTGAAAACTATATATAGATTAAGCAGGAAAGAGATTAGAAAGCATGGATAGAGAAAAAAATGCATATCAAAAGGCCGTGGAGTTTATAGATCATATTCCACAGTTCGGCCATGGAAATGGTGTGATCAGAAGTCGTTATGCGCTACAGGCAATGAACAATCCGGAGAGAAAAATGAAGATCATTCATGTGGCAGGGACTAATGGTAAGGGAAGTGTATGTTGTTACCTGTCTAATATGCTGCAGGCAAATGGATACTCGGTTGGGTTATTTACATCGCCACATCTGGTCAAAGTAAACGAGCGGATCCGCATTAATGGAGAAGTTGTGAGCGATAAAGAGTTTGAGGAAGCTTTTGCATATGTTCACGGACTAGATGAAAAAATCCCCGATGACATTGGATTTCATCTTGCCTATTTTGACTATATGTTTGCAATTGCTATGCACATTTTTGAAAGGAAAAATGTGGATTTTGTAATACTGGAGACAGGGCTCGGTGGAAAACTTGATGCGACCAATGCGGTTGAAAATCCATTGCTGACGATTCTGACTTCTATAAGTTTTGACCACTGTGCATTACTTGGAAATACAATTACGGAAATTGCGGGTGAAAAAGCGGGGATTATCAAGTCTCATATTCCAGTGATTTATATAAGAAATAACCCGGAAAGTGCGGCGGTGATCGAGGAACGAGCCAGACAATGTGAGGCAGATGCCATCCAAGTGGAGGATTGTCAATGGAAAATATTGAAAAACAGTGGAAAATGTATTGATTTTTTGGTTCATAATCGTTATTATAAAAGTAATGTGTTTTCAGTAAGTACATCAGCAGTCTATCAGGTCATGAATTCATTGACAGCATTGACAGCATTGAAGGTACTGGAGACGCGTGGCATGATTTCTCAGGATGAGAAAAAGACGGCTCAGGCAGTTACAGATACTAGATGGGAAGGCCGAATGGAGGAAGTGGAACCGGACATATATGTGGATGGTGCACATAATCCGGATGGAATACAGGCATTCCTTGCATCAGTACCAGCGGTCAAAGCAGACAGAAAGTGTCATCTGCTATTTTCCGTGGTGAAAGACAAGAATTATGATCAGATGATTGCGCAGTTGTGTGAAAAGAATCTTTTTGATTCTTATATCATTACACAGATCGAGGGAGCAAGAAAGCTTGATGATCAGGAAATCAGCAGTCATTTTAGAAAATATACAGACAAGCCTGTAGTGGCATTTGATAATGTAAAAGAAGCATTTTCTTATGCAACAGCAGTCAGGGACGACGGCGTGCTTATGTGTGCAGGTTCTCTATACCTGGTGGGTTTGATTAAGGAATTTGTACAGGATCTGCAGAAAGAAGACAATGCAAAAGATGTATTGGCAGCAGATCGTGAAGAATAATAAATATAGGAAAACAAAGAAAGATACAGGGAATCAAGTGCAGACCGGATTTGATTCGTTGAACAGTAGAAAATAGGAAGTAAAGATAGTATAACAGAAGTCCCGGTTCGTTACAGACTGCTGTTTTGGAAAGGTTAGGGATAGAATGATTAATTTCGAAGATGAAATCAAAAAGTTTCAGCCAAGTCTGGAAGTAGAAGAAGCTGAAGATGCAATTTACAGTAATGATATTCCGGATGTTACCGACATTATTAACAAAATTCTGAATGATTTGACACAGAAGAAGTAGGAAAGAGGTTCTATATGAAATGTTATAAGTGCGGGAGCGAGCTTACAGACCAGAACATGTGCCTGCAATGCGGTGCGGACGTTACAGTATATAAAAAAGTTGCAAAAGCTTCAAATCAATATTATAATCTGGGACTTTCCAAAGCACAGGTAAGAGATCTTTCAGGTGCGGTCGAGAGCCTTAGAATCAGTCTGGAACTGAACAAAAGCAATATTGAGGCCAGAAATCTATTAGGACTGGTCTACTGTGAGATGGGCAATGTGGTAGAAGCTCTGAGTCAGTGGGTTATCAGTAAGAATCTGCAGCCGGATAAAAATATTGCAAGTTCTTATATTACAAGTATTCAGTCTAATCAGGGCAGATTTGACAGTGTTGCCCAGACAATTAAAAAATATAACACTTCTTTGAATTATGCCAAAGAAGGAAATTATGATATGGCAGTGATCCAGTTGAAGAAGGTCGTCGCACAGAATCCAAGACTTTTGAAAGCGCAGACATTACTGGCATTACTCTACATCCATGAAAAACAGTTCTCAAGAGCCAAGAAAGCGCTGAATCATGTGCTTAAGACAGATAAGAACAATACACTGGCATTACGCTATCTGAGTGAAATTGGTGACCAGGAACATAAGGAAGAAAAAGATGTTTCACAGAGTTTCCTTCCAAAGAAAAGAATTAAGGAAAGAGAAATCAGTGATACAAGTGTTACAAATGGTGATGTAATACTTCCACGTACAGCCTACAAGGAGCCAAGTAATGGAGCCATTACAATTATCAATATTCTGGTCGGAGTGGCAATTGGTGCAGCACTGATCTGGTTCCTTATCATGCCATCCAGATACAAAGGTCTGACAGCAGACTATAATGCTAGTATTCTGGAATATAGCGAAAAGCTCTCATCAGGAAATGTAGAACTGAATTCGTTACAAAAACAACTCGATGATGTGAAAGCTGAAAGAGATAGCTTGAATAGTAAAGTAGAAGAGTTATCAGGAGAAGGCGGAAGCAATAAGCTCCTGACCGCGGTTATCGATGCAGCTAATTCATATATAGCCAATGATAAAACAAAAGCAGCAGAGTATCTGATCGATGTGGATGTAAGTTCACTTCCAACGGACAATGCAAAGACTCTGTACAATACCATTGCATCACAGACGACTCAGGCAGCGGCAACAGAACTGTATGCAACGGCATATACCGCTTATTCGAAGAAGAACTATACAGAAGCGGCTGAAAATATGGTAAAGGCTTATAAGCTCGATACGACAAAGGCTGACGCTGCTTATTACGCAGCCAAATCATATGAAGCATTAAGTGACACAGAAAATGCAAAGAAGTACTATCAGGAAATTGTTACTAATTTCCCAACAAGTTCCTATATTACAGAAGCGAATAAATATATCGCAGCAAACTAGCAGGTACAGATGCAGTCTGTAGCTGGAATCAACTGATAAAGGTAACACAAATTGCGTAGGAGAAAACCTGGCAGGCGAAGACGTCTGCCGGGTTTTTGTGCTTTAAAAGGGGGATGGCATAAGAAAATGAGAATGCCATAATTACTATTTTTGCAGCGGGAGGAATTTCAGAATGGATTATATTTATTCAATTACGGACGACAAAATGGTGATAACGTTGAATGCAGATCTGGATCATCATCTGGCCGATGAAATCAGAGAAGTAGTGGATGATGTCATTGACAAAAGGGGTGTCAGGGATATCATATTTGACTTCAGCAAAATCGGTTTCATGGACAGTGCGGGAATTGGACTGATCATGGGAAGGTATAAGAAAATACGCGATGTTGGAAAAATTGCGGTTGTCGGAGTAAATGCAAGCATTGACAGGATTCTTCAAATCTCAGGACTTTATAAGATCGTTGATGTTTCAGAAGATGTTTTACATGCGTTAAATAAGATGCGGGAGGACAATTAAATGAGCGATAATGAAAACAGAATGAAACTGGAATTTGACAGTAAATCGGAAAACGAAAGTTTTGCAAGAGTAGCAGTAGCGTCATTTTGTACACGGTTGGATCCTACAATAGAAGAGATTGCAGATATTAAGACTGCTGTTTCAGAGGCGGTCACGAACTGTGTTGTGCATGGATATGAAAGTAAGCCGGGTACAATTTCTATTGAATGTAGAATTGTAGAAAATGAGATCACGATCATCGTACATGATGATGGTGTTGGAATTGAAGATATAGGGAAAGCAATGGAACCGCTCTTTACGAGCAAACCGGAATTGGAACGGTCTGGAATGGGATTTTCGTTCATGGAAGCATTTATGGATGAATTGAAAGTAGATTCCCATAAAGGAGAAGGAACAACAGTAACTATGAAAAAAAGGCTGGGTGTGAATAATAAGTGATAAGGGTGTGGTTATATGGATCATACTAAAGAACTTATAGAAAGAGCACACGAAGGAGACAAGGAGGCCAGAGATCAGCTCGTTACAGAAAATATGGGACTGATATGGAGCATTGTAAGAAGATTTGGTGGCCGTGGATATGAGTTGGAAGACCTCTTTCAAATTGGAAGCATAGGTCTGATCAAGGCAGTGGACAAGTTCGATACATCTTACGATGTAAAATTCTCTACTTATGCAGTCCCGATGATAACAGGAGAAATTAAAAGATTCCTACGGGATGACGGTATGATTAAAGTGAGCCGGACTTTGAAAGAAACAGTTGTAAAAGTACAGAGAGCCAAAGAGCAGATGAGCAAGAGTGATGGACGGGAGCCGACGATCGAGGAGATTTCGAAAGAAATCGGTGTGACAAGTGAGGATATTGTATTGGCTCTCGAGGCTGGTTCCGAAATCGAATCCATTTATAAGACAATCTATCAGGGGGATGGAAATTCCATTCTGCTGATTGATAAGATCGAAGAGCGCAAGAATGCAAATGATACGCTGATCAATAAAATGGTACTCAGTCAGATCATTGAATCACTGTCAGCGAAGGAGCGTATGATTATTGAAATGAGATATTTTGAAGCTAAGACGCAGACAGAAATAGCAAAAGAGCTTGGGATATCTCAGGTACAGGTGTCCAGACTGGAAAAGAAGATTCTGGAGAGGATGCGGCAACAGTTTTTGTAAAAGAAAAGTATGATTTTTTATACTTTAGGCAGGAAAAATCAAAAATTAAATAGAATGTGAAATAAAAACAGATCTTTGAATACAGCTGGATTGTGAAAAACATTTCCTGTGTTCGAAGGTCTTTTTTTGAATAAATACACTTAGACATGCAGACAATAAATCTGAATAAAAAGCGGTTTCATACAGATAGAAGCAAGGATAGGCATTTTACAGTATCAGGTGGTATTGTAAAATGCCGGAGAATTTAAAAGCGAATGTGTGAGGTTGAAGAAAGGAAGCGGATAGTATGAGCGAAACATTATATATGAAAGCAGATATGAATACAGAAGTAAATAAAGACTCAGTAACGCTTGGAGATATCGCTGATTTCTGGTGTACCAATAAGAGTGTTGTAAGCAAGGTGAAAACGCTGCATCTTTTTTCTATTCCTAAGGATAAAGTTGGGAAAAAGGGACGGTATGCATTTTCAGTGATCAAAGTAATTGAAATTATAAATGATGAGTATCCCAATGTGGAAGTGAATAATATTGGGGAGACTGATTTCATAGTAGATTATATTTACAAAGATCCCGCGAAGAAGAAAATGCATGACTGGATGGATGTGATCAAGATCATCTGTATTTGTATCATTGTTGCATTTGGTAGTAGCTATGCAATTATGGCTTACAATAATGATGTTGGTATGACTGAGATTTTTGAAAAGACGTATCAGATCTATGATGAATCCCAGAATACAGATGGTCATGTACTGGAAATTGCGTATTCTATCGGATTGCCACTCGGTATTATCGTATTCTACAATCATTTTGGCTCTAAGAAACTGACCAGTGATCCGACCCCAATCGAGGTTGAAATGAATAATTATGAAACAGATATTGATAATGCAATGATCGATAGGAGCAGCCGGACAAAGAAAGAGGAAAAATAATGCATATCTTAAAGGTGATATTATTGGGATTGTTTGGAGCAGCTGGTGGAATGATTTCGGCATCCGGACTATTTGCACTGATTACGAGTGTCGGAATCGTAAACAGATTTTCCAAGGTAACGCATACTGCAAGAAAAGAGATACTTTATGAAAATATGATCATTCTCGGAGCAACGCTGGGAAATCTGATCAGTGTTTTTCAATGGCATCTGGGCTTTGGCAATTATTTTATTGGATTTTTTGGACTGATTGCCGGCATTTATGTTGGTACCCTTGCTGTTTGTCTTGCGGAAACGATCAAGGCACTGCCTATTTTTGTCAGACGTATTCGAATAACGACAGGTCTTGGTTATCTGATCTTATTTCTGGCGTTGGGAAAAGCAGTTGGCAGTCTGGTCTATTTCTACCTGCTTTACACAAAGTAAATATATAATAAAGAGTTGAGTAATAAAACTAAATGAAAGATGAATCAGGATATCGAAGTATAAGAATATGAAAATATTCGGGTTATAAGAATATAAAAGTATTAGATTATGTCAGTATAAGCGTATGAAAGTATTGGAGCATGAAAGTATTGGAGCATGAAAGTATTGGAGCATGAAAGTATTGGAGCATGAAAGTATAAGAGCAAGAAGTATTAGAATAAAGGATAAAAAAGAGAAATATAGAGCAAGCTAAGAATAGAGTAGGAAGATGGCCTTTATGCTGGCCGGAATACAGGAGGTGAATCTGATTATGAGTGAAAATAAAAAGAAAGAAAATCAGAGTCAGGAACAGCAGAATCAGGAAGCAATGAAGCAGGCGCGGGACAAGAAATATAATGAATACGTCAAACAGGTAACGCCAACGCACAATTTGTTTTTATGTTGCCTGAAGGCATTTATACTGGGAGGCGCAATCTGTACGTTCGGGCAGGTGCTGATCCAGATTTATACAAGTATGGGTGCAAATAAAGAAGACAGTGCGTCCTGGACAACACTGACTCTGATCCTATGCAGCGTGGTTCTGACAGGATTAAATATTTATCCATTATTTACGAAGTGGGGTGGAGCAGGAAGTCTTGTTCCAATTACGGGTTTTGCCAATTCAGTCGTTGCACCTGCAATCGAGTACAAAAAGGAAGGACAGGTATTTGGTATTGGATGTAAGATCTTTACCATTGCAGGACCGGTCATTCTTTTTGGTATACTAAGTTCATGGGTGGTAGGTATTATCTATATGATCATACAACAGTTCATGGGGTAGTGTGACGAGCAAGTGGAGCAGATAAAAACGATTAGGAAAAATGAAAAGATAGACAGAAATGATAAGTGAAAAGATAAGTTAAAAGATAAGTTAAAAGATAAGTTAAAAGATAAGTAAAAAGATAAGTAAAAAGATAAGCAAAAGTCATAAAAAAGATACGCAAAAATTTTAAGTAACAACACTAAGTTAAAATCATAGTGAAAAGATAGTCTAAAATGATAAGTGAAAAGATAAGTAAAAACGATAGAAAAAGTTAGCAAAATGAAAGAAAATAAGTTTTGAAATGAGATCTTTAATTGATCAAACAAGAAAAAAAGTTTGGATCATAAAGATGATTAGCTAGAGTTAATGGGAAAAAAGAAAGAAAAGAATCTGTTAGTTGTTTACGGCTGTTAAGAGGTGGAACTGGTACAAGTGCAGGAGTACTGGGGCAGCATTTCTTGAAAGCGGTGGCAGAACGGATTCTTTTTTTATACGGTACGAATAGCAGGTAGAGAAATGCAGATACTATTTCTATCAGATAATTAAAAGTTCCTTACGGTAGCAGAAGAACTATTTAAAAGGTACCCAAAGTTGTGTACTTGTCAGTTGAGCATATATCAAATGTATTCTGGGTTAAAATCGCAGGGAATGAAAATAGAAAGGAAAATGAGTATGGATCAGAAACGGGGTAAACAGAGTATTTGTTTTGAAAATCCTCCCTATATCATAAGCCGTGCCAGTATAGCTGGTATTAAGGAAGGTCAGGGACCTCTCGGTAAAAGAATTGATGTAATCAGTAACGATGATATGTTCGGTATGAAGTCCTGGGAAGAAGCAGAAAGTGAAATGCAACGGCAGACCGTTGAGCTGGTTCTGGAGAAATCCAAATGCAGCAAAGAGGATATACGTTATATCTTTGCAGGTGATCTTCTGGGACAGCTGATAGCAACGTCATTTGGTATTATGGATTACGAAATTCCTTTGTTCGGGCTGTATGGAGCATGTTCAACGATGGGCGAATCCATTGCACTTGGAGCGATGACAGTAAATGCTGGCTATGCAGATAATGTCATTGCACTAGCGTCCAGTCATTTCGCAAGTGCAGAGAAACAATTCCGTTTTCCACTGGAATATGGAAATCAGAGACCTCTTTCCACAACCTGGACGGTTACGGGATGTGGAGCAGTGATTGTAAGCAATCAGCCATCGAGTGTCAGAATTGCAGGTATTACAACAGGTAAAATAATAGATTACGGCATCAAGGATTCTATGAATATGGGTGCGGCAATGGCACCAGCTGCAGCAGATCTGATCTATCAGAACTTCTGCGATTTTCAGGTAGATGAGACCTATTATGATATGATTATCACTGGCGATCTTGGTACAATCGGAAAAAGGATCTTAATTGATCTGTTAAATGATAAGGGGTATGATATCTCATCCCGTCATACGGATTGTGGCATCGAGATATTTAACCAGGAAGAGCAGGATACGCATGCAGGTGGTAGTGGATGCGGATGTTCTGCAGTTACGCTTTGTTCTTATATAATAGATAATATTATTGATAAGAAATGGAAACGAGTCTTATTTCTTCCTACAGGTGCATTATTATCTACAGTCAGCTACAACGAAGGAAAAAGCGTTCCGGGTATTGCACATGGGGTTATATTTGAAAGCTGTTAGAGCAGGAAAGGAGTTCAGGAGACTATGGTATATTTAAAAGCATTTATTGTAGGTGGTCTGATCTGTGTGGCTGTTCAGATACTGATGGAAAAGACAAAGCTGATGCCAGGCAGAATTATGGTGTTGCTTGTCTGCACTGGTGTAGTACTTGGAGCACTTGGAATCTATGAGCCATTTGCTGAATTTGGTGGCGCAGGAGCAACGGTTCCACTGACTGGTTTTGGAAATCTTCTCTGGAAAGGAATGAAGAAAGCGATCGAAGAGGCAGGCGTGTTAGGATTGTTCAAGGGTGGATTTACATCTAGTGCAGTCGGCGTTTCTGGCGCATTGATCTTCGGCTATCTGGCATCATTGATATTTAATCCAAAGATGAAAAAATAGTAAAAATGGCAGAAATGCAATAATAAACTATTTGTTATAAATAATGAACTAAATGTTATAAATAATAAATGAATTGTTTTAAATAATGAATTATGATTTTGTAAAAGCAACTTTTATTCAATAAAAATGACAGGCCCGGATAATCCAGGAGCCTGTCATTTTATATTCTTATCATTTTTGCTTATATAAGGTTCAATATACGTTTATATATGTTAAGGTCTTATATTTTATATTAGTTATAGCATTTACAACATCCCGTTTATGGTGTTACCGCAGGTGAATTGGTGCTGGTACCAGTACCAGGGCTGCTTGTTACGGGTTCTTCGCTTGGCTGTGCCTGTGATTGTGCCTGCGATGGCGTTGTTGTACCAGGCGTTGTATTGGTCGTTGTACCGTTGGTCTGTGACTGCGTACTGGAGTCATCAATTGTCGGTAGTGTGACCGTGTTGTTATGCTGATGATTACAGATCTGACTTAAAAATTCATCTGTTACAGTGTAGTCAGAATCTTCTACCGTATAATTATCTCCGCTCAGTGTATTTGTAGAAGCGGATTTCTTTACAAATATTCGTTCTGTAGTATTGGTGCACTCTGGTGATGCGATCATGCCTGTATCATTACAGATTGTCAGTTTAATATGAGCATCACAGGTTTCTGTTGGCTGGTTATCTTCTGAGAAATATTCTGTTACGACCTGGCTTCCACGAGGATCGTGATCGCAGAGACCTTCCACGGCCAGTTTACCAGACTGTGAACATACCTGAAGCTGGACAATACCGTCTGGCTGTGTAAATGTCTGGGTCTGCAGACCGGAATGAATCTTACTCATAATCGCCTGCCAGATTGCAACATGTTTAATGCTGGAAGACAAGGTACTATTATCATCATATCCAAGCCAGATCGAAGCTGTGTAATAAGGTGTATAGGCACAGAACCATTTATCTCCTTCGGAGTTAGTTGTACCAGTTTTACCTGCAACAGGCTGATTGGATAACTTGGCAAGTGTGGCAGTACCACTGTTTACAACACCTTCCATTGCATTTGTCAGTAACCATGCAGTTGTTTTCTTTAATACCTGATGTGTTTCTGATGTCGTATGGTCAATGATCAAATTTCCATCGTGATCGTATACCTGTGTGTAATAAACAGGTTTTGTATAAGTGCCCTGGTTAGCAATCGCTGCAAAAGCAGCTGTCATATCGATATTTGTAACACCTTTGGTCATACCACCAAGTGCAAGTGACTGTACAACATCGTGGGAACCGTTAATGGCATCTTTGGCAGATACCAGGGTGCTGATACCGAATTTTAATAAATAGTTAAAGCCGACCTGAGGTGTGATCAGAGTCAGGATCTTAACAGCAGGAACATTTTCAGAAATCTCAATCGCATGTCTTGCAGTCATCAGTCCAAGGTAATTCTTGGAGAAGTTGGTTACAAGCTGTGCTTGGGAACCTGAATAGTAGTAAGGTGCATCGTCGATAGCGGTTGCAAGCGTGATAGCACCGGTATCAAGTGCTGGTCCATATACAGCCAGTGGTTTGATTGCAGAACCTGGCTGCCTTGGAGTGGAAGTAGCACGATTTAAGGTTCGGCTTCCATTCTTTTCACCACGTCCGCCGGTAATGACTTTGACATAGCCGGTATGCTGATCCATCAATGTGAAGGAAAGCTGTGGCTGAACCGTGAACGAAAGATTTTCGCCAATTACTTTATCGGTTTCACCGACCATGGCCTCTTTGTACTGTTCTACATATGACCTTGCAAGATTTTCATCTGTAAAATTCAGACTGAAATTAGCAATTCCTCCAACTGTCTGGAAATATTTCTGAAGAGTCTGGTGTGAATAATTAGTAATCTTACCATCTGCATCCTGTACAGAAAGTGCATAGGAGATGGAGAACTCAGTCTTGCTTGGATACCAGGAAGGATCATTGATGACACTGTCTGCGATTGTCTGCATCTGTGTATCCTGAGTAGAATATACGGAAAGACCGCCCTTGTAAATGAGGTTCGTTGCCTGTGTTTCGGTATATCCCTTCTGATCCATCAGATCCTGTGTCAGCTGTTCGATCAGCTCGTCCACAAAGTAAGAGTAAGCAGAAGAATCAGTATCGTTATGTAAATCCTGAATTCTGGAATATACATCATCACTGATAGCTTCATCGTATTCATCCTGCGTGATATATCCCTGTGTGAGCATATTGGAAAGGACCTGCTGTTGTCTCGCTTGGTTCTTTTCCGGGTATTTGACTGGATTCAGGTTAGATGGATTCTGTGTGATGGAAGCAATAACAGCACATTCAGATAAAGTGAGTTCAGATACATCTTTATCAAAATATCCCTGTGCTGCAGCTTGCACCCCAAGATAACCATTGCCGAGATTGATGGAATTCAGATAATTTTCAAGAATTTCATCCTTGCTCATGGTCGTCTCAAGTTTGATCGCAAGATACTGCTCCTGGATCTTTCGTTTTACTTTTTCTGCAGTACTTTCATTAAATGCATTAAATACGTTATTTTTGAGAAGCTGCTGGGTAATGGTACTTGCACCCTGTGACAGATCTCTGTTCTTAAGAGCGATGGCAGCGGCTCGGAAAATACCTTTTACATCGATTCCGTTGTGCTCATAGAAACGCTCGTCCTCAATTGCAACAAATGCATGTTGTAGTTCGAGGGGGATCTCATCTATACTTTTTGAAACTCTGTTAGAACCTGAGGCTACCAGAGTTTGGATTTCATCCCCGTTATTATCGTAAACTTTTGTGGCATATCCTGACGGGGTAACATCGATCGCTGTTATCTCTGGTGAAGAGTCGATAACACCTTTGACCATACCCAGTACAACACATGAACCTGCAACAATAAGAGTAACAACCAGAATAAGAGCTAGCTTAAATATTGTTACACCGGCTTTTGTGCCGATTTTCTTACTGGCAGAGTTGAGGAGCTTTTTCTTCTGTATCACTCCTGTTTTGCCATAATTCATAGGTAAATCCTCCTTAATAAAGAAGCATGTGTCCTGTGCGGAAAACCGCCGAAAAACAGGCGCTTCTTAGCGATTATTATATCATACATGTATATTTTTGACAAATATAAATGACTTATACAGGGGCTGTGTGATATACTGGATACAAGTTTTTTTATGTGTAGAAATGTTCATAATGAAAGAAAATAACCAACGAAAACAATGGCAGGTAAGTCTGTGTCAGATCGTCTGTCTGAACAGGGATAGTAGCAGATACGAATAGATACAGGTAAAAATGGATGCAAATAATGATTAATAGATACTGATAAATAGACATGGATAAATTGACATCAATAGATGCAGATTGATTTTAATAGATATGAATAAATACGAGAACGGATACATTTCGACCATTTGGAAGAAATGAGTACAGGAGGAATTATAATGGCAGAAGCATTTAAGATTGTTCATCAGCAGGGAGATGGAGAAATCGTAGAAAAAAAATCCAGATTTATTTCTACGATCTATAAGGTGGAAAATGAAGAACAGGTAACGGAAATACTGAATGCGACCAGAAAAAAATACTGGGATGCCAGACATAACTGCTTTGCATATGTGATTGGAGATAAAGATGAGGTGGTTCGTTGTAGTGATGATGGAGAACCATCAGGAACAGCGGGAAAACCGATTCTTGAAGTGATTACTGGTAAGGGCATTCATAACTGTCTCGTAATTGTGACCAGATATTTTGGAGGAACCCTTCTTGGAACAGGAGGGCTGGTAAGAGCTTATCAGGGAGCAGCAAATGAGTGCATAAAAAATGCGGTGATCGCAGAGCGAATTTCTGCACAGCAAGTAGAAATTACAACAGATTATAACGGCCTTGGAAAAATTCAGTATATTGCAGGACAGATGGAAATCCAGGTAGAAGATACAGAATATACGGACAAGGTAAAGATGATCCTCATTGTAGAAAATGAAAAAGTGGATCAGCTGGAAAAGAAAGTAATAGAAGCAACTTCAGCGACAGCAAGATTTGAAAAAACGAAGCAGGAATACATTTTGAAAAAGATAGAAGAATAAGAAACTGTAAATGGTGAGTAGTAGCAGTATAATGTCATGCTTTTATTATAGATTCGTAATATGAGAATGATAATATCTGATGACAGTGTCAACTATGAACGGTCATATGAAATAAAATAGAAAAAGTTTGGAACAACTGTAATTTGATTTATCAAAAATTGATGAGCGGAAACAGATTAGAAGATCTGCTGAGCGAATTACAGTTAGGATCCAGGCTTTTTCTAGTTAACTATTCGTTAGATGGCATTCTTTTTGTAGAAATTAATTTTACCAAAATATAAGATCTTAAAAATATAAGATCTGAAAATACAAGATCTAAAAATATGAAATCTCAAAAAAATACTATATATAAATGTAAAAATATAGTCCCATGTAATGGAATGCAAATAATATTCAATTACGGTTCCTGGAAAATTAGGATTCCTGGGAAACGGACTGATAATGGGCAAGCACTTCTGAAACAGTCTGGTATACAAAGATATCTTCGCCTTCCAGAATGATTCCGAGCTGTTCTTCCATTTCAGAAATGATTACCTGTGCATCCATAGAGTCACCACCGCATTCAAAGAAATTATCGGTCATTCCAATGCGGTCCAATTCCAAAACGGAACTCCAGATCTGACAAACTTTTTCTTCCAGAGGCGTAGCTGGAGCAACATAATTTTTGTTCGACTCAGCTGATTCTGTGTGTGAAAGGCTATTATAGAACTCGGCAAGTTTAAAACGCTGTATTTTCCCACTTTCGGTGACAGGAATTGCGTCAGTTTGCAGAACTTCTTTTATTTCCAGTCCAAGATGGCTACTTACATAAATGCGGATCGCCTTTGCAAGATTTGAAAATGCATCAGATGGGAGTGAGTTCTGTATAAATATAACAACTTCATCACGATCGGTGGATGTGTTATGAATGCAGCAGGAGGCAACTCTGCCACTGACACCGTCGGCTTCTTCTGCAATACGATCGACATCAGTCAGATAATAGTTCTTACCATTGACAAATACAATATCTTTGACTCTGCCAATGACAACAAGTTTTTCATTGTGCAGGAAACCAAGATCGCCTGTATTGATCCAGTGATCTCTGGTAATTAATTTATCAGTGTTCTCCTGATCGTGATAGTATCCTTTTGTTGTCATTTTTCCGCAGATCTGTATTGTTCCAATTGTATCTTCTTCAAGAGCTTCGCCCTTATCATCACAAATTCGTAACTTACCGAAATCCTGATAATGACCAAGCATCGCATACCGAATCCCATTCTCGTTGTCGTACTGGACTTTATTTCCAACCGCGATGCAGTCTTTGCTGATGGAAAGACAGTCATCACTGCAGATCCGTCCTTTATAAGCGGAGAGCAGGGTGGCTTCGGCTAAACCGTAAGCGATGCAGACAACATGCTTTAGCCCATATTTTTCCAAAGCATGGACAAAGGCTTCACAGACGTCAAAGTTAACAGGCTCACCACTGTTGGAGACACTTCGTGCACTGGATAGATCCCAATGATAGTCGGTATCTGGATCTAAGTTGTCCAGTAAAAGTTTAAAGCCGTAATTAGGACAGCCGGTCATATGTACTTTATATTTACTCATATTGTTCATCCATTCCAAAGGATGGGAGATAAAAAGTGACGTTGCCATGATGTAATGCTGAATTCCCAGAGAAAGTGGGAAAAGATGATGTGAAATCAGGCCCATATCGTGGGTAAGGGGCATCCAGGTCAGACAGCGACACTCTTTTGCAAGAGGCAGGGCATTTCCAATAGCAAAAACCTGTCCGAGCAGATTGTTGTGAGAAAGCATAACGCCTTTTGGCTTACCTGTTGAACCGGAAGAGAACTGAATGAATGCCATACTGTCACCGGATGCTTTATGAATGGAGCCTGGACCATGGTCCACGGCACATTTTTGAAATGATATTTTATGTAGTGCAACTTCTTCTCGCAGGCTGGTCTGATTTTCCTCGGGGATATTTCTGAATAAAAAGTCTGTATCTTCAGTAGATGCGATTACGTATGGGTGATCGAGCTTTTTCCATACGCTTGTGAAACGGTTCCTGTCTTCTGGAGTTTTTGATACAGGAAGTGGAACTGGTATATATCTACCTAAAATACAGGCCCAGAACGAAATAACAAATTCTTCATTATTTTCAAGCTGGAAGATGATCTCGCTTTCAGACTCGATGCCGCCCTCTTGGAAATTTCGAAGTACCTGAAGTGCTTTCGTATATAATTGCTGGTAAGATAGCGTTGTAGTGGTATTGGAATCAAAGATAAATGTAATTCCGTAGTTCTGCTCATCTTTCAGATTGATTAATAAATCTGCTAAAGAAGATATTTGGTTTCTGGATTGCTCGTCCATAATAGGTCCCCCTTGCTATATGTTGTTTTTGTCTGACTATAATCTTGTCTGATTTTTAGTTGTGTATAAAGATATAATCAGATATCTGATTCATTATAGCTATATAAACATACAAATGTCAAATTGTATATTTATAATAGAAATATGAAAGCATTAATTGCGCAAAATAACGAATAAAAATAAAGTGGTGTATAAAATAACTAAAAATTGCACAAAAATATGGTAATTTATAGTAAAAAGATATATACTTATGACTCGTACTTAAACATGAAATTAAATTTATGAATTTAAGGAGGAGAACAATGGTATTAAAAGCGAAAATGGTTGCGGAAGCGGGGATGGATTGCAGAGAGATAGAATATGCTACCGTTTCTCACATGTTCGGAAGAAATTATGAATTGATGTTTACGGACGCATGGGGATTTGAACTGGCGGACCGGATCGAACTGGCGCATTCAGATTATACTGCCGAAGAATTGCGTGAAAAATTTAGTGATACCATCGGAAATCGGCTTTCAGCTGGAAATATCGAACTCGAAAAAAATCTACGGAAATATCATGGTATTGATGTCCAGAAAAATTCCCTGAAGGACAAAGCAACGGCATTTGACAGAATGAAAGAGCAGATAGATCAGGGAAAACCAATAGGCATGTGGGTTGATCAGCATTTTCTGGACTGGACAAAGGAAATAAGAAAGAATGGGCCGCTGCGGTATTATGGAACACTGATGATACATGGGTATGATGACCAGGAGAAAGTCTTTTACTGCATTGATATACATGGAAGAATTGAGGGTGTCAAATGGTCCTATGACAATTTCGCAGCATTTTTGGATTCTATAGAAGTGTTTGAATATGATACATTTCAGGTGATTGGGGATGAATACATACCGGAAATGAATGAGTTCCTACAACATACGATAAACAGGGTGCTCGGACGAACCAAAGAACATCTGAATATTTTTGAACAAATGCAGATCCTGGATGAGTATGTCAGTACATCACTGGATATGCAGAAAGAAATTCAGGTCAGTCAGGGACCGTTAACAATGCCGGATACTCCAAACCATATTTATTTTATCCGGGCATTTATTAGAATAAGCAGAATGAGAAATATGTTCGCTCTAGCAGTTGAATATTATGGAAAGAAATATCAGAACAAAAAATTGCTTGAGATCAGTAGTCAATTCCGACTTTTTAATGGCAACTGGAAACAGATCCTGGCAATTTTAACGAAAGCTTATTTTAGTTCGAACTACAAAGGAATCAGAGAAAAGATTCATGATGATATCCTAAAGTTTGAGCAGGAGGAAAAAGCAATGCTGGAGCAGTTGACACAAATGTGCAGCGACAGCTCTGAAAACGATGCATCGAATGTGAGAACGAATGAAACATATACGAACGCCGCCGGATATCAATATGGACTGGTAGAGAAGAGCACGGACTATCAGCATGTGACATATGATCTTCATGCGTTCTTTAACAATAAAGCGATCGCTGAGAATGTAAATGACAGGAAAAATGCAGATTTTGATGGGATTGGAAATTGTTATCTGTGGAAGACAGACAACATTTGGCAGAATCCGAACTGGGAAGGAAAAGTACCTTTTACCATCGAACGAAATGCAGTACAAATGGATAATGTCCTTTGTAATGGACAGCTTATTACATTAGAAAATCAAGTATTTGACTGTGTGTCATTAGTCGGTGCATGTGATTCCGGCCCTTTCTTTGGCGTAATGGAGGTGACCTATGCAGATGAAACACGGGATAAAATATCATTCGGATTTGATGAGTGGCGTTTTAAAATGTGTGAATTTCAGGAAGAGCCACTTTATGAATGTGATCGCTATTATCATGGAAATGTAAGCCATGAGGAAAGAGGATATCTGTTCGTAAAAACGCTCGAATTAAACGGACAGAAACAGATTCGCACAATAAAGCTGCCTGCGTGTACGAATATGCATTTATTTGCCATGACATTTTCAAAGAAGAAGGGGCAATGATATGGAGCTGGATATACATATTGTAGAGCAGGGCGGAATGGTGTGCCAGGATATGGCATATGCAACGGCAGCTGTTGCACTGAAAAGAGAGTATCAGCTGATGTACCTGAAGGCATGGGAATTTGATTTTTCACTGGAGCATACCTTTCTGTCCAAAAATCCGAAAGAATTTGCGCTGTACGACAGTTATGAGCCAGAAAAGCAGAAGAGCATTTGCAGGGAATATGAACAGGCGATTGGAAAAAGAGTATCTGCAGGAAATCCGGATGTGGAACTGATGCTTGAAGCTTTTCATGGAGTGAAAGTGGTACAGAAATCAGCAGAGGATGAGAATGCTTACTGGAATGGAATCTTAAAACAGCTGGATAAGAAAATTCCGGTAGACATGTGGTTCGATCAGTATTATATGCCCTGGACCAAGCAGATGAGGAAAAAAGCACCGTTGCGTTATCAGGGATATATGATGATAAATGGCTATGATCCGCTAACGGAACAAATCTCCTGTATTGATATTCATGGAACAAGGCAGCAGGAAAGTATGCCGTTATCTACATTTCAGGAGTTCCTTCATCAACATCAGAGATTTCAGTATACGACATATGAGATCTGCAATGAGGGAAGGCTTTTTGACAGAAATATTTTTCTTACGGAAACATTATCCAGAGTATATGAAAAAAACGAGTGTGGATATGATATGTTTGCAAAGATGCGTGGTTTTGCAGAATATGTGCGGGAATTATTTGATTTACAGAGGGAAATTGCATTGAGTCATGAGACGAAAGGCGAAATTGCAGCTCCAACACATCTCTTATGCTCAAAAGGGCTGATTGTAGTGTCAAGAATGAGAAATTTATTTGCGGTGACATTGGACTATATTGCCACACACGAAAATAATGATAGCTTCCATACAATGAGCAAAAAATTTAAACTTCTGGCTACAAAGTGGCAGGTCCTGGTATCGATGATAGGAAAAGCATATTTTAAACATTCGTATGATGGACTTTCGGTACAGCTGGCTGAACACATAGAAAAGATTGCGCAGATGGAAGAGGCGTTGGCTGGGCAATTTGAAGAGTTACTTCAGACAACTCGTGATGATGCAGGAGAGATAGTTGATCGCAATAGTGAGAAAAAAAGGAATGGCGACGATGCCCGCAAAGAGCACAGTGGTGCGGAAGTGCACAGGGATTGTGTATGCACAAGTTGCACAGTCACAGATGTATATCTGGATTTAGGTGCTGATGTGAATAACAAAGCATTTTCACCGGATAACAGGAATGTGTGGAATGCAGATTTTGACGGCCTAGGAAATTATCTGATACTGGATGAACAGATGAAGCAGGAGAGATTCGACTGTGCAGCAGGCAGATTCTTATTACGCACTGGGCAAAAGGAAAAGGATAATATTTGTTGTAATGGACAGAAAATCACCGTGGAACCAGCCTTTTACAAAGAGATATGTATTTTAGGAGCATGTGATTCTGGTGCATTTTATGGGCAGATGCAGATTCAATACGAGGATGGCACAAGCGAGGATATCATACTTGGATTTAGTGAGTGGCGCTTTGGAAAATGTGAATTTGGAGATAGGTCTGCTTGGAAAGGAAAACGCGTCTACTGGAACAAAATCAGTGAAGAGGAAATGGGATATCTGTTCACAACACAAATACCTTTGCATGAAGCAAGAAAAGTGACAGGACTGAGACTGCCAGAATGCGAAAATATGCATTTGTTTGCGGTGACATTAAGAAAGCTGGATCAAGACCAGACTCGATAAAAGATGGGGGACAAGTACATGGAACAGTTAGAGTTATTCAAAGAGATCAAGAACAGAACAAATGGGTATCTGGATGCCAATGTATATAAAAAGATTTATGATCGTGCATTGCAGGTTCCTGAGGGAGTGGCTTTTGATATTGGGCCGGCGCAGGGAGCAAGTTCAATCAGTCTTTCTTTGGCAGCAAGAGATGGAAAAAGACTGCACAAAGTGTACAGCATGGATGTTTTTAAAAATTCGGCTGCACTAAAGAGCTATGAAAATGTTGAAGAGAACATTAAAGTGCATTATGACAATCTGAAATTTTATGGTGTCGAACAATTCGACGAAGCACGGGTGGTCGGAAGAGATAACTGTCTGATGCCAGAAGTAAAGGAAATGGTATCAGTGCTGTTTATCGATGCGGATGGTGCCCTGGATCGAGATTTTGAGAACTATTATAACCGTTTATCAGAAGGAGCTGTTATCGTGATTGATGACTGTGAAAGAACAATTAATCTGCAGTCCAGGACGCGTTTCCTAAAATGGCAGTCGGATACGCAGATCAGAGCTTTCTTAAAGAGTCTGAACATGAAGGCGCTGGAAGAGTATGCACCTTTGGGAAAGCAATATACGACCTATCGGTTTGTTAAATATTTTAAGGAACATCATTTTATAGATGAATGCACAATGGTCGACGATACGTTATTTGCAAGAAAACCGGCTAATGCTTCTGTATTTACTGATCAGACTAAGAAAGATCTTCTGGCCATTCGAAAAGAGATTGTAAAAGAATATGAGGATAGACATAGCAAAGTGGCAAAAATATATGAGCGTATTGCAGCGTATGGAATTCAAATCGCTGAACAGCTACATATGGATGGGATGTTTTTGTTCGAGAATTATGACTATAAATTAAAGAACAGAAAGCAGACTGTAAAAATATATGAATGGCACCGTAATAATGGTGAAATGTTGGAAAATGATATGCCGATGCAGGATATCTGCTTTACCAAAATTCCGGAATTTGTAGAGCCACTTTGTAATAACAGAATTATGCAGAAAAGAACAGGAGATCTGAAAGAGCAGGCTATCAAAGCGTATCTGCAAAAATTAGATATTGAGCACTTTGTGGCTGTTCCTGTTTTTGTAGCGGATAAATTCTGGGGTTGTGTATTCTGCTTTTGCACTGAAAATGCTGGCATGAGCGAGAGTGATAGATGCAGCCAAGAAAGCAGTTGCTACACAGCGAATGATGGAATATCAAAGGTTAGGGACATCCTGGATAAGATGGTTGTTGAAATAGAAAAGAATAGCGATCAGATCCACAGACTGACAACGCTTACAGACCAGGATTAGAGAAAGGGGAAAATATGTCAGAGAGTATTATAGATCAGGTAAAAGAAATGATAAGTACCATTTTGGAAATAGATACGCCCATCAGGGATGATGCCAGATTAGTGGAAGATCTGAATATAGATTCTGTTATTATTCTGCAGCTGATCGCTGAAATAGAAGTAGAGTTCGGACTCTCATTTGATGATGATGATCTGCTTGTAGAAAAGTTTGAAACAGTTGAATCACTGGCAGACTATATTCATGAGATGCAGAACAGGTAATACATTTGAAAGGTGGTTACTATGTGGGATTTTACAAAGTATCAAGATAGAATTAGCGCAATCGATGAAAAAGGCAGACAAATTTCGTATGAAGAACTCGACGAAAAAATGGCTGAGTTTGCAGCCCAGATTGAGAAGAGGTGCCTTATATTTATATTCTGTAACAATCAGATCGGAAATCTGACAGGCTATGCAGGCTGTATACAACATCATATTGTTCCATTGATGCTACCTGGGAATCTGGACGCAAATCTGAGCCAGGGTCTGATCGAAAAATATCATCCCCGCTTTATATGGAAACCAGCAGCAATGAAAGAAGAGGGAGAACCGTGCGTATATACAGCGGATGAGTATGTACTGATAAGAACCAAGTTCGACGATGAGGTAGAGCTGAATGACAATCTGGCACTACTTTTAACTACGTCAGGTTCAACAGGGAGTCAGAAACTTGTCAGGATCAGCTATCTGAATCTGGAGAGCAATACCAGAAATATAGTAACTTACTTAAAGCTGAATCAGCAGGAGAGACCAATACTTGCGTTGCCGATGAATTACACATTTGGTTTGTCCATCGTCAATACGCATTTATATGTGGGGGCGACGTTGCTGTTGACCAGCAAAAAAGTCATACAGAAAAGCTTCTGGAAATTCTTTAATGACTATGGTGGTACATCGTTTTCCGGGGTTCCTTATACCTATGAAGTTCTGGAGAAGATCCATTTCTTCCAAATGGAACAGAAGACGTTGAAAACATTGACGCAGGCTGGTGGTAAGCTGTCTGTCAGACTGCAGAAAAATTATGCTGCATATGCACAAGATAAAAATATCAAATTTGTAGTGATGTATGGGCAGACGGAGGCAACAGCCAGAATCAGCTATCTTCCTCCAGAGAAATGTTTACTGAAAACAGGAAGCATCGGTATTCCGATTCCCGAAGGGAAAATCCGGATCTTTGATGAACAGGGAAGATGTATTGAAACACCACGAAAAGAAGGAGAACTGGTGTATGAAGGACAGAATGTAACATTGGGATATGCAGAAAATAGCAAAGATCTCATGAAAGGCGATGAACGAAATGGCATTTTGCATACAGGGGATATTGGCTATTTTGATGAAGATGGGTATTTCTACATATCAGGACGGAAAGATCGGTATATGAAAGTGCTGGGAAACAGAGTTTCACTCGACGAAATAGAAAATATTATCCGGACAGGAATGAGTGGCATTGATATAGCATGTGTGGGAAAAGAGGAGAAAATCTATATTTATATGACAGATCTACAGCGACAGGAAGAGGTGGTCCATTATATAGCACAGAAAACGAATTTGAACAGGACGGTTTTCAAAGCTGTTCCAATCGTAAAAATACCAAGAAATGAGTCTGGAAAGATTCGTTACAGAAAGCTTGCAGAGGCAATCGGATGACGATAGAAAAAGCATCATTACAGGATATGGAAGAGTTTGGAAGGCTATGGCTGGAAGAAGAGACGCGAAGAGGGGTGAAGTTCCTACGCCCGGTAAGTTCAGAATACTTTATACACAAATATTTCGGCACATCAGGAATGAGAAGCTTCATTATTATATGTGGTAAAGAGATCATTGGTTTTTTTGGAGTATTGGCAATAGAACAGAACGATGTAAGCACCATGGCATTTAGTGATTTTATTATAAAACCAGCTTTCCGGGGAAAGGGATATCTCACAGAGATTGTCGGGATACTGCAAAACGAAGTATTTACAACAGCAGATGCACTGATATTCTATCCGATAGACAGAACAGCAATGATCAGCTGGAAATTTTCCTTAAAGCCACAGATAACGGAAAAACTGAATCGGTGGATCCTAGACCTAAAGCAAGTAAAAGGAAGTCTGAAAAAATATGAATTTTCAATTACTGAAACACCTGGTCCCTATGGATATGAAAAGCAGATCAGTGTTGACCGAAATGCAGTACATCTGGGATATATTGTGGTAAATGAAGTGGACTGCGGGCCCTGTTATGGATTGGAACTGTGCAGTTTCAACAATCTTTCAAAAGCTGTAAATTCGATCCAGACAGTTTTACAGGAACTGTTTGGATGGTTGAAAATGAAACAATATAGTTTCTTTGTCATAAAATTATCTGCAGATTCCAAGCTGTGCAAGTGGGTGGAATCAATGGAGCCTGCAGCAGAGAAGGAAGTGCTGTATAAATTCCTGATTTGTAATGAAGCAAAAAAGAGGCAACTGGAAGATTGGAATCCTGAAACGATCGGAGAGGTTGTTGATGCGCCAAGAGATGAAGGAAGAATTCGAAAATTTCTACTTGAAACAGGAACATCTTTATAAATGAAACTTAAAATGCACTGAAATGAGTGAAAGGAGCAGCGTAATAATGGAGAATGGCATAAGTAAAGAGAAAATTGAAAGTAAGGTAGTGGAAATCATTGATCAGATTCGCAGTGAAAATGAGGAACTGGACAGCACATGCGAAGTGACAGCAGAAACTGCACTGTCTGATCTTGGATTTGACTCACTTAGCTTTATCAAAATAATGGTTTGTATGGAGCAGACATTTGGAATTGAATATGATGATACAATGTTGAAGTTTGCAGATTTGACGAAGGTCGATGACCTTGTAGTCTGCACGCAGGAGATACTCAATAAGAATCATTGATATTTTGGGGACAGAAGTCTTATGAAATGTGGATAAGGATAAAAGGTACGCAGTTAACATGAATGAATCGGTAAATAATAAGAAAGAGTGATACGCGATGAATAATAAAGTTATATTATTTGACTTAATGGCTATGGAAGCCAATGCGACCGGATCAAAATATCACGGCGCAGCAGAGTATGCAAAAAACGTATTATGGTTATTATCAAAAACTTTAAAAGAGAACGAATTCATTGAGTGCTTTTATACAAAAGAGGGAATGCCAGACAAGTGCAGAGACATCGTTGGAGAAAATGAACATATCAGCTATATTAAAATTAAGGATAAACAGGAAGTGAACAAGTTGATCGCAGATGCGGGATACTACACATTTTATTCTGCATTGCCATATGATTATACATTTGTGAAAGTGCCGTCAGCAACAACCTTTGTCTACACGGTTCACGGGCTGCGAAATGTAGAAAAGACATTTGATCCTACAATGAAGTTCTATCAGCACAGAAGCATTTCCAACTATTTGAAATACTATTACAAGTTCCTGACACAAAAAACGCAGACTGAAAAAAATATCAAAAAGATTGAAAAACTTCTGGATACCACAGAGAACAGGAGAGTAATCACGGTTTCAAATCATTCAAAATACTCCATACTATTCTATTGCAATAATATAGAAGAAAATGAAATTCGTGTTTTGAACTCACCTACTGATCTTGTAGAAGCAGAACCGAATTCAATTTCACAGGCAGTGATAGAAAAAAATGCAAAAACTTTAGAACAAATAGGCCTGGAAGAAAATAAATATTTTCTACTGATCAGTAGTAATCGCTGGATCAAAAATATATACAGGGCGATTCAGGCATTTGATAAGATATTTGAAGAGAAGCCGGATAAATTAAAAGAATATAAAGTTGTTCTTCTGGGAGTGACCGGAGAGTGCGCATATGTGAATAAGATCAAACACAAAGATAAGTTCGTGCTTTTGAATTATGTAGATGATGATATGCTCCAGTTCCTATATGAAAAGGCATATGTTTTTGTGTACCCCACTTTAAATGAGGGATATGGGTATCCGCCCCTAGAGAGTATGAAATATAAGACTGTGTCTATGTGCGCAGCGGACAGTTCTATCTGTGAAATCTGCCAGGATGCGGTATGTTATTTTAATCCTTATGATATTGAAGAAATGATCAATCGTATTTTTCAACTGTTGAATAAGGATATATACAACGATTTCTTGCAACGGGGTGAAAAACGATATCCGATTGTCCGCCAGCAGCAGTACAAAGATTTGCAGAAAATCTGTCAGATTATACTCGACCATCGTGAATGAGTGGTATGAATAGAGACATGAATAGAGACATGAATAAGGATATGAATAAAGATATGGATAAAGATGTTAATAAGGATATGAATAAAGACATGAATAGAGATATGGATAAAGATGTTAATTAGGACATGTATAAAGATATGTATAAATATACTAATTAGGATATGAATAAAGATGCTAATTAGGATATGAATAAAGATATGATTAAAGATACTGATAAGAATATGAATAAAGACATGATTAAAGATACTAATTAGAATATGAATAAAAATATGAATAAGAATATAAATAAAGATACCAATAAAGATGAGTATAAAGACATGAATAAAGAGAAAGTGGGTGAACGAAGAACAAGTCTGGTTGTGTGCCTTAAGATATAAAACTTCAAAATCAGCTGTGAGCCTTGCAAGAATATCATGTTATGGCTTTTTGCCAGTGTATATGAAAGAGCAAAACAGTTCCTAGTAGCGAAGTTGTAGTATGAAAACATAACATAATCGGGAAAAAACGATTACTTTCGACAAAAACAACGTAGAATATTAACAAAACAATTCACGACAAAACTTTAAAAATTAGCAAATCTTTTTAACAAAATGGAAGAATATATAAAAATATATGGCAAAAAGTATAATTTTTGTTGCAAAACCATTGATTTATTATGGGAAAGTGCTATAATAAGGTATCGGCTTAAGTATGAGGTCTTAGACCGGTATTAGAGAAGGTTAAATTTAATAATTGAGGAGGTTCTATTATGAAAAGAACAGTGAAAAAACTTGTTGCAGCAGGATTAACACTTACTTCAGTTATGAGCTTGGTTGCATGTGGAAGCAGCTCAAGCAATAGCTCAACAACAGCATCAAAATCTTCAGCAGAGGTAACAAAGCCAGACAAATTTACAGTAATGGCTGATGGTACAGTCGTAACAGAGCAGAATGGTGGAGAAGCATTCTATGAATACTTAAAATCATTAACTGATCTGGATATTGAGTGGGTTCGTCCTGACCACAGTGGTTATTATGATGCAGTTGGTAATGCATTCAACTCTGAAGATGGTATGCCAGATGTTTTACTTCTGTCAGCAGATTACTATTCACTTTATGCAGCCAGCGGATTCCTTTGGAATATGACGGATGCATGGAACAATTCAGAAACAAAGAACTCAGGCAGACTGATCGACACAGCTGATAATGTATTAAATGCATTAATGGTCAACGGTGAAGATGGCAAACAGGGAATGTATGGCTTATCAACATATCGTGGTAATGGTTGTGTTACATATGTTAAGGAAACATGGTTAAATCAGGCTGGTTATACAAGAGAAGATGTTGAAAATAAGACTTTAACATTTGATGAGTATTATGCAATGTGTAAGAAGATGCATGAAGTTACAGGAAAATCTGTTATTTCAGCAGCTGGCTTTATTGGAACAGAAGCTCCATACACAAACTACTTACCTGAATTCTATCAGCAGGCACATTATACATTCTACAAAGATTCAACAGGAAAATATGTAGATGGATTTAATACACAGGAAATGAAAGACGCTCTTACAAGAATTTCCAAAGGTGTTGCAGATGGTGTAATCGATCAGGAAAGTATCAACAACTCAACATCAAATGTACGTGATAAATTTGATGCTGATGAAAGTGGTGTATTTACATACTGGGCTGGTAAATGGGCTGAAACTCTTAGAGATCATTTAGCTGGTAAAGGCCTTGATGATAAACTTGTAACATTAAAACCTATTAAAGAACTGGGAACATATGTTGAAAGAATTGCACCAGCTTGGTGTATTACAACACATGCTCAGAACCCAGAAGGAATTTTCAAATACTTTATTGACACAATGCTTGATGGTGGAGACGTTCAGACAGCTTGGACATACGGTGCAAAGGGAACACACTGGGATACAAAGGCTGAAACTGTAACACTTGAAGGTGCTGAAGACAAAGGAACAACTTATACAGAAGGACAGTTCCATATGTTACCATCACCAGAAAAACCAAACTCATTAATGCAGGCTAACAACATCGATCCATTACTTTCACTTGCTAAGTTCAAGAATGGTGACCCAGGTGAAGCAACAATTGCTCAGAACGCTAAAGACAGTATTGAGTTCTTCGCTAACAATTCTACTGTAGTATCACCAGTACCTATGACAGAAGAATTAGGTGATAACATTGCTGATATTAACAAAGAGCGTAATATTATCGTTGCTGCAGTTGCAACAGGTACAATGACAGCTGATCAGGGTATGACAGAATATACAGCTAAAGTTGGTAACCTTGTTGATACAGTATTAAAATCATTAAATAAATAATCATATTATAACTATTACTACTTTGGAGAAGGTATTGAATAAATTATTATGTGATTTATAGATGAATGGGCAGGCGGGATACCTATGGTATTTTGCCTGCCTTTTATGAAAAGAAGCATGAACTGACCGATGACATCAGATGTGGATGAAAAGGAATAAAGTGATCATAACTGTTGCTCAGAATGTAAGCGCTTACTTTTTATAATTGTATTTTAAGCTTTTTTTTGTAAGGTATTGATCTATGTTATGAGTATTGTGAAAAATAGCATAAAATCAGGATACATGAGTGTAAATGATGGCAGAATGACAGTAGAACTGTCATATTGACGAACCAGATTTGACCTGAAATGTGAACAAAAAATTAACAGTTGTGAAAACTTACAACACAATACATTATTACTTGAAATTATTCATAACAGTCGTGATATATACATAAATATAAATATTGATAGATGGTAAAAATTATGCAACTTAACCATATCTTATGTAAACCCATTTACCGAAACAAACTCCTTTTGATAGTTTTTTTGATTGAATTTTTAACAAAAATTAAATCGAGAAATGGGCAAAAACACCACATTTTAGGGGATTATAACAAATTATACAAAAAAATCTTAATATTTGTTAAAAATAGTCTTGTTAAAATCGTACAAAAATGGTATTATAAATCTATCAATCAAATATATAATATACACAGATTGATTATCAGGGATTAAATACAATCCCGCCATATCAGAAGGAGGTTCTTTATACTTATGAAAAGAACAGTTAAAAAACTCGCAGCAGTTGGTTTGACTCTTACATCGGTCATGAGTTTAGTTGCATGTGGAAGCAGCTCAACTTCTTCAACAAAGTCAAGCTCAAATGGTGAAGCAACAAAACCAGGAAAATTTACTGTAATGGTAAATAACACAATCGTAACAGAATCTAATGGTGCTCAGGCATTCTATGATTATTTAAAAGAATTAACAGATCTTGATATCGAATGGATCCGTCCTGATCACAGTGGATACTATGATGCAGTTGGTAATGCATTCAACTCAGATGATACAATGCCAGACGTTGTTCTTCTTTCAGATGATTACTATGCATTATATGCAGCAAATGGTTTCCTTTGGAACGCAACAGATGCTTGGAATAACTCAGAATTAAAGAGCTCAGGCAGACTGATCTCAACAGCTGACAATGTAATCAATTCATTATATGTTGTTGGTGAAGATGGAGAAAAAGGAATCTATGGTTTCTCACCTGCACGTGGTAACGGATGTATTACATATGTAAAAGAATCATGGTTAACACAGGCTGGTTATACAAAAGAAGATGTTGAAAATAAGACATTAACATTTGATGAATACTATGCAATGCTTAAGAAGATGCATGAAGTAACAGGTAAGAATGTAATTTCTTCAGCAGGTTTCATCGGAACAGAATCACCATATACAAACTATTTACCAGAATTCTATCAGCAGGCACATTACACATTCTATCAGGATGCAACAGGCAAATATGTAGATGGATTTAATTCACAGGAAATGAAAGATGCACTTACAAGAATTCAGACAGCTGTTGCTGATGGTGTAATCGATCAGGAATCTGTAAACAACTCTACATCAAATGCTCGTGATAAATTCTACTCAGATAATACTGGTGTATTTACATACTGGGCTGGTAAATGGGCTGAAACTCTTAGAGTTAATTTAGCAAACAAGGGAGTAGATGATAGTCTTATCGCTCTTGCTCCGATTAAAGAATTAGGCACATACGTAGAACGTGTTGCTCCAGAATGGTGTATCACAACTCATGCAGAAAATCCAGAAGGAATTTACAAATATTTCTTAGAGACTATGCTTGATGGTGGCGATGTACAGGCAGCATGGACATACGGTGCTAAGGGTACACACTGGGATACAAAGGCTGAAACAGTAACACTTCAGGGTAAAGAAGATCAGGGTACTACATACGAAGAAGGACAGTTCCATATGTTACCTTCAGTAGAAAAACCAAATTCACTTCAGCAGTCTAACCACATTGATCCACTTCTTGCACTTGCAACATTCAAGAATGGTGATCCAGGTGAATCTACAATCACTGAAAATGCTAAGACAAATGCTGAATTCTTCGCTGAAAATTCAACAGTTGCAACTCCAGTACCTATGACAGAAGAAATGGGTGATAACATTTCTGATATCAACAAACAGCGTAACCTTATCATTTCTGCAGTTGCTACAGGTACTATGACAGCAGATGAAGGTATGGCTGAATACACAGCTAAGGTTGGTTCATTAGTTGATCAGGTATTAAAATCATTAAATAAGTAATTTCGACTGCTTAATGTTTCATTAACTTTCAATAAAAACACAAAGAATGGTTCTTAACTTGTTTAAGAACCATTCACAGTGTTTGTATTAAAAAGGAAAAGTGAGCCGTTTTGTATGTCTTGAGATTAATTATACACTAAAAAAAAGGAAAGAAGGTATGATCAAGATGCGGTGTAAGTCTTGTAATACAGAGCTAGCTAAGCATGCTAAGGTATGTCCTAAGTGCGGAACTAAGGTTCACAACAAAGGTTCAGAAAATATTAAAGTTATAGCTGTAGTAGGTTTAGTCCTGGCTTTTATAGGCGGATTATTGCCTTTCGTTCAGAGCACTGATGATATTTCAGTTGCTTACAGCTATATGAATATTGATCAGCCAGTTTACTGGTATTTATTCATGTTAGCATTAATAGTTTCAATTGTTCTTGTAGCTTGTAAACTTGATAAATATTCATTTATCTCTACAGCAGTTGCAGGAGTAATTTTCGTTGTTTCTCTTTTTGCATCACCATATATTGAGTATGTAACAAGAAAATCAACACAGTTACACAACCTGTCAGATTTATTATCACAGGGTGGATTCGCAATTGGTTGTGGTGTTTTTGTAGTAATCATTGGTTTGATTATTGGTATTGTCGGATGCTTCTTTGATGTAATGAAATACTTCAAAAAAGATGTTAAAGTTGATGCTAAATATCTTACAAACTCAATTAACAAAAACATCTGGACTAAGATGTATACATACAGATGGTTCTATTTATTATTCTTACCAGTACTGATTTTCGTATTATTATTCAATTACTGGCCAATGTTAGGTGTTCGTTATGCGTTCACAGATTACAAAATTAAGGATCCTACCTATGTAGGTATCAAACATTTCGTAAACATGTTCACAAATGATATTTATTTCTGGACAGCATTTAAGAACACATTAATCCTGAGTCTTGCTAAGTTATTCTTAAATACAGGTGCTGCTGTTGTAATTTCACTTTTATTACACGAGTTAACAAATCTTACATTTAAGAAAACTGTACAGACAATCGTTTATTTACCACATTTCATGTCTTGGGTAGTAGTTGCATCATTATTCAGACTGTTACTTGCTCCAAGTAGTTCAGGTCTTGTTAACTCAATCTTAATGAAGATGGGCGTTATTTCTAACTGGAATCAGGCAATCTTCTTCTTAGGTGATACAAGATATTGGACAGCATCATTCTTCGTAATCAATATCTGGAAAGATACAGGTTGGGGAACTATCCTGTTCTTAGCTACATTATCAGGTATCAGCCCAGAATTATATGAAGCTGCACAGATCGATGGTGCTAACCGTTGGAACAGAATGAGATTCATCACATTACCAGCTCTTGCTAATACAATTATTACTGTATTTATCCTGAACCTGGCTAAGGTTATGAACTTATTCGAATCAGTTTTCGTATTAATGAACGATGCCGTATATAACGTATCTAACGTTATTCAGACATATATTTACTATAAGACTTTCGGTGGTGGTACACCAAACTATGGTTATACAACAGCTGTTGGTATCTTCAAATCATTCGTTGGTATGTTCTTAGTACTCGGATGTAATTATGCAAGTAAAAAAGTCCGCGGACGCGGTATCGTATAGGAGGGATAGATGATGAGTAAAGAGCAACAAGTTGTAGTTAAAAGTAAGAAAAAGAAAAAAATCAAAATCTTCCCTATCGTGAACTGTTTGATTTTCTTGATAATTTCATTTTGTATTTTATTACCTATTTGGAAGGTTATCGTCGATTCATTCGATAAATTAGCTGGTTATGGTCTGGTTATCTGGCCACAGGAATTTACACTTGGTGGTTACCACGAAGTTATTACAAACTCCGTATTATACAAACCATTCCTTATTTCCTGTATCGTAACTATTAGTGGTACAGCATTAGGTCTGTTACTTTCAACATTAGGTGCTTACGTTCTGATCCAGTTTGAAATGCCAGGTAGAAACTTATTTGCTTATATCCTGCTTTTCACAATGATCTTTAATGGTGGTATGATTCCTACATACTTATGTATGAAACAGTTACATCTGTTAAATACATTAGGAGCAGTTATTTTCCCACTTGCTATCAATGTATATAACCTGGTACTGATGAGAAACTTCTTTGAAGGTATCCCACAGGCATTGTTTGAATCAGCATCTATTGATGGTTGTTCACCAATGGCTACATTTATTAAGATTGTACTTCCTCTTTCAAAAGCTGCATTGGCATCTATCGGTCTGATGTTTGCCGTTCAGTTCTGGAATGATTATACAAACTTCAAAATTTATGTAAATGATAACAAACTTTTCAACTTCCAGATTAAGTTACGTAACTTAGTTATGGATAGTGATGTTCCTAACAATGGTGATGGTATTGATCCTAATACTATTAAGAATGCAGCCGTTATCGTTGCTATCTTACCATTCGCTATTATTTATCCTTTCTGCCAGAAATACTTCGTTCAGGGTGTTAATGTCGGAGCCGTTAAAGAGTGATTTGGTACATTTGGAATATCCAAATGTTTTGTTAAGAAACAGAGCAGTGCATGTAAGTGCATCTGCTCTGTTTTTGTATAGAAAAGTGAATTGAAAATGATCTGTAAGACTGTAAGGTATTATAAAGCAGATATAAAGCGGATACAAAGCAGATATAAAGCGGATACAAAGCAGATATAAAGCGAATACAAAGCAGATGTAAAGCGGATACAAAGCAGATACAAAGTAGATATAAAACAGATATAAAACAGATATAAAGCAGATACAAACAGATATGAAACAGATACAAAACAGATTTAAAGTAGAAATAAAGCAGATATAAAGTAGATACAAAAACTGATGTAATCATAAAAAAATGTGACAGAGAATTAGATAAATACTGCAATAAATCTGTAGTATATGGAATTATTTCTAGCAAAAAAGTAGCGGTGAAACAGCATCTCATGTATAATATAAAATTAGTAATATTATGTTAATACAACTGTTTGATACAGTGTCTGAGCTGCATTTGGATCGTCCTGTTACTGCAGGAATGAAAGAACTCAGATACAAAGACTGAAGGAGTTTTTATTGATGAATAATTTAGAGGAAGCAATAAAACAACAGAACCTGAAAGAAGTAAAAGAGATTCTGGAGAATGATCCACCACGTATCGACGAGGAAGATGAGCAGGGGACAGCAATGATGTTTCTTGCCGCCAAAACAGGAAATCTGGCACTCGTAAGATATGTTGTAGAATACTCAAGAGCAAGTATGAACACAGTAGACAGTGAGAATAGAAATATTCTTCATTACGGAGCAATGTCTGGTGATGTAGACGTATGCAGATATTTGGTTGAAAAGGTAGGTTTGTCACCAGTATCTGGAGACTTTAATCTGGAAACACCATTTGATATTGCACATCAAAGAAAGTATCAGGAACTGGAAAAATATTTTGAAGAAGTAACAGGTGCTGCATTGAATGATATGTATCGTAATCCAATCAGAACTGGAATGTATCCGGATCCATCGATTGTAAGGGTCGGTGATGATTATTACATGGCAAATTCCTCATTTGTATTTTTTCCATGCATTCCAATTTCACATTCTAAAGACCTGATTCACTGGAAAATAATAGGTCATGCAGTCACGCAACCAGAGTGGGCACAACTGGATGGACTGGAAGGTGGCAGAGGTTTTTGGGCACCTGATATTTCATATTATAAAGGCCGTTTTTATGTTGCGGTCACATATAGACTGAATGATAATACCAATGTGTATCGAAAGCAGTTTGTAATGTCATCAGACAGACCTGAAGGACCATATAGTAAACCGGCGGTCATTGATGAAGATGGTATTGATCCGTCAATATTTAACGATGATGATGGAAAACGTTATATGCTGCTAAATAGAGGAGCAAGAATATTTGAACTCAATGAAACAGCAACGAAACAGATTTCAGAGGCTGAAATGCTGTATTACGGAGATTATAAGAGGGCGCCGGAAGGACCACACCTGCTTAAAAAGGACGGATATTATTATTTGTTTGAAGCAGAAGGAGGAACGGGTCCTGGTCATAGAATTACAGTAGCTAGATCGAAAGAGTTGAAAGGAAACTATGAACCATGCCCATACAATCCGATTATGCGCCAGATGGATACGGGAGCCGGGATACAGAGATGCGGACATGGCAAGCCAGTGCAGACGCAGAATGGTGAGTGGTATATGGTGTATTTATGCGGAAGAATGATCGGTAAAGGTTATAGCATTCTTGGACGTGAAACTGCAATTGATCCAATCACATGGACTGCAGATGGGTGGCCAATTGTTAATCATCTCGATGGACCATCTGTATTACAAAAGAAGCCTGATCTCAAAGAATGTATATGGGATAGTAGTACGCATGATGATTTTGACGGTACAGAACTTAGTATGGACTGGATGTTTCCACGACCACCAGAAAAGGATGGATATCGGTTGGAAAATGGGAAACTGATGATAAAAGGATCCGAGTTCGATTTAAATACAATGGATGCAAGAAATATTGCACTAAGAAGACAACAGGATTTCTGCTTTCAGGACAATTGCAGAATGGAATTATCAGCCTGGTTGCCGGGACAAAATGCGGGATTAACACATTTTTACGATGAAAATACGTATTTGAAGTTTGGTGTGTTTGCAAGGAAAAATGGAGAAAGAGTACTGAAAATCGTACAGCATGTGGGGGAAGTGGATACGAACTCACAGGAAGTTAGAATCCCTGCGACTATAGAATGCATTTATCTGAAGTCGGAGACGGCATATTTGAAGCGAACATATTCTTATAGCTTTGATGGAAAAGAGTATGTAGAGTACCAGACGCTGGATGAAGTTACTTATTTATGTGATGAAGGCCTTCGAAAGGGAAAGCGTTTTACTGGCGCTATGACTGGTATGTATGCAGTTGCAGGACGGGATGAAAATGGTGTACGCAGACCGCTTACTGTAGCGTTCTCGCATTTCTATTATGATAGTGCATCGTCTGTAAAAAACGATAAGTAACAAGCATGAGCAAAACGATAGGCAAAAGCCTTGACAAACGATAAGTAACAAGCATGAGTAAAAGATAAACCAAAGCCTTGACAAACGATAAGAAAAGTCTGGTCAAAAGATAGGTAACAATCTTGAACATAGGATAAATAATAATAGACAAGAGAAAGAAGATAGAAGGTGCATCGAGAAGATGCGGTCAAAGAAAGGGTAGTTGAATGAACTTTAAAAATGAAAAAACTGAAAAATTTATAAGAAGTTATATGAATAATTTCACAAGTGCTAAAGTGGATAAGTGGAATTATGAGGATGGATGTGTTCTGACAGGTCTGATCAGAATGTATGAACTGACAAAAGATGATTCTTATAAGAACTTTGTATTAAATTACTTAAAGAAATATATCAATGAAAACGGAACTATTAATTTTTATCAGAAGGATGCATTTCATCTGGATAATGTTGCGTGTGGCAATGCCTTATATTTTGCTTATGACGTGACTGGTGAGGAAAAATATCGTATTGCAATTGAGGAGTTGATGGATCAGCTCAGAAAACAGCCAAGAACACAGGCAGGAAACTTCTGGCATAAAGACATTTATCCGAACCAGGTATGGCTGGATGGACTTTACATGTCTGAAGTGTTCTATATGTCTTATGAGACTAGATTTGGTGGTAAGGAACACTACAACGATATTATTACGCAGTTCCAGAATGTAAGAAAATTCCTGTATGATGCAAAATCAGGTCTCTATTATCATGCGTTTGATGAAAGCAGACAGGCAGAATGGGCTGATAAGGAAACAGGTACATCTGCAAACTTCTGGCTCAGAGCTATGGGCTGGTATATGGTTGCACTGATCGATACCATGAGTGTAATGGAGCAGCCTGTTTATGAGTATTACAGAGCTCTCGGAGATCTGTTTAAGGAAGCTCTTGCTGGTCTGTTAAAGTATCAGGATCAGGAGACAGGACTGTTCTACCAGGTGATTGATCATCCAGAAGAAAAAGGAAACTATCTGGAAACATCAGGCTCTGCAATGATCGCTTATGCAATGCTCAGAGCATGTCGTATGAAGGTGATCCTTCCAGAGAAATATGAAGAAAATGCACTTCATATCTTACAGTCGATCATTGATACAAAACTGGTCGAAAAGGATGGAAGAATCAAACTGGATGGCATTTGCAAAGTTGCAGGTCTTGGTGGCAAAGAGGGACGTGATGGAAGCGTTGCTTATTATTTGAGCGAACCTGTTGTTTGTGATGATCACAAGGGTGTTGGTCCATTTATGATGGCGTACGCTGAATCTATGAGAATTGATCAGCCATTTTTTTGATAAGACGCGAAGGAAAAATTAATTATATTAATACAGAAATGAGGAAAAAAAGTGGAATTAAAATTAGTGGCTAAAACAGGCAGAAGCGTTGTAATTGAACTGACTGATTCAGGAAAATTCTATACAGAAAAGAAATATGAGATTTTTGTGAATGACCAAAAATTTATGGATGGAGAGAAGGTAATTACATCTCTTCACAATTTGAAACCAGATACGACATATAAGATCAGTGTTGTTTATGAAGGACAGGATGTTGCTCCAATTACAGTCAAGACAGACTGGGAGTTCGTAACACTCAATGTACGTGATTTTGGAGCACATGGTGATGGAGTACATGATGATACCAATGCAATTCAGTGTGCGATTATGGCATGTCCTAAGGACAGCAGAGTCCTTGTACCAGAGGGGGAATATAAGATCTCAAGTATTTTTCTGAAGAGCGATCTGACTCTGGAACTCGCCAAGGGTGCTGTTTTATCAGCATTTACAGAAAGAGAAAAATTCCCAATACTTCCAGGTGTCATTGAAAGTTATGATGAAAATGATGAGTATAATTTGGGTTCATGGGAAGGAAATCCATTGGATATGTTTTCTGGTATTGTGACTGGAATTAACGTAGAAAATGTTGTGATCACAGGAGAAGGAACGATTGATGGTAATACATCATTTGAAAACTGGTGGCATGATGTCAGAACAAGAAAGATCGCATGGAGACCAAGATTGTTCTTTATCAACCATTGTAAAAATATTACAATGCATGGAATTACTGTTCAAAATTCTCCATCCTGGACATTACATCCATATTTTTCAGAAGATCTGAAATTTATCGACGTTAAGATCAAGAATCCAGCTAATAGTCATAATACTGATGGATTGGATCCAGAGTCTTGTAAAAATGTACTCGTACTTGGCGTTTATATTTCTGTTGGTGATGACTGTATCGCCATTAAGTCTGGTAAGATCTACATGGGCAAGAAACATAAGATTCCTACGGAAAATATGATTGTAAGACAGTGCTGCATGAGAGATGGACATGGCGCTGTAACAGTAGGCAGTGAAATCGCGGCAGGTGTAAAGGATGTTCATATCATTGACTGCCTCTTTATGAATACAGACAGAGGACTTCGTGTAAAGACAAGACGTGGACGTGGAAAAGATTCCGTATTGGATGATATTTCATTTGAAAATATTGATATGGATAATGTCATGACACCATTTGTCGTTAACAGTTTCTATTTCTGTGATCCAGATGGAAAAACCGAGTATGTAGCATCGAAAGAACCACTTCCAGTAGATGACAGAACACCGGCAATTGACAGACTCCTCTTCAAGAATATCAATGCTACGAACTGTCATGTAGCAGGCGCGTACATTTATGGATTGCCTGAACGTAAGATTGAAAAGGTTACCTTTGAAAATATTAATATAACCTATGCTGAGAATGCAAAGCCTGGTGTGGCAGCAATGATGCTTGGCTGTGATGAAGCATCCAGAAAAGGTATTATTGTTAATAACATCAAAGAGCTTGTGTTAAAAAATGTAAATATTACAGGTTGTGATGGAGATCCAGTAGTAGCTGGAAATGTTGATCACCTGGAAAAATAAAAGTAACGCAGAATACAGACAGGAAAGAAAGCTGTTCTATTCGGGATATTCACGCATCCGGATAGAACAGCTTTCTACAAAGGGAGAGTGAGTGGTATGAATTTAAGAGCCCCAAAGGGAATTAATGTAGAGGAATGGTTCATCAAATCATATAAAAAACATCAGGGGCATCCTTTACTGACATTAATCAGTTTATACAAAGGAAATTATTCCAAATTTATGATAGCAGTCGTATTTTTCTTTATCAAGCACAGCCCGGTATGGGTACTGCCTATCGTGACCGCAAATATTATCAATAATATCATGACGGGGTCAGACAACATCGGACAGACAATCATAGTTAATTCCCTGATTATGGCGGTGCTGATCGTATTAAATGTGCCGACTAATTATATGTACACACGATATAAGAGTTTAGCTACCCGATATGCAGAGACCGGATTACGTAAGGCACTGGTCAGAAAACTACAGCAGCTCTCTATTTCCTATCATAAAGAAACACAGTCTGGCAGATTGCAGTCGAAGATCATGCGTGATGTGGAAGCGGTCGAAATGCTGTCTACACAGATGTTTCTGAGTATTCTAAATATTGCTTTAAATGTTGGCGTAGCAATGGCAGTCACAGTATCCAAAAGTATGATGGTATTTATATTCTTTCTGCTGACAACACCGGTTGCAGCGATTACAATGGTATCTTTCCGTTCAATCATGAGAACAAGAAATAACGAGTTCCGTAAAGAAATGGAAGAAACGTCAGCAAGAGTCATGGAAATGGTAGAACTGATCCCAGTTACCAGAGCCCATGCGCTTGAGGAAGAAGAAGTGCAAAAGATGAGTGAACAGTTGCTCGCGGTTGCCGAAAAAGGATATAAGCTCGATATAATTCAGTCAATATTTGGCTCAGTTGGATGGGCTGTATTTCAGATCTTTCAGGTTATCTGTCTTGGATTTACAGGTTTTCTGGCGTTGAAAGGCCATATTCTTCCTGGTGATATTACACTTTACCAGAGCTATTTTACGACGATTGTAAATCAGGTATCAGCACTTGTAACACTTGTTCCAACGATTGCAAAAGGAATTGAATCTGTAAATTCGATTGGTGAAGTCCTTCTTGAAGAAGATATAGAAAAAAATGATGGGAAAGAACAACTTTCCAGCGTTGAGGGACAGTTTGAATTTAAGGATGTACAGTTCCACTATAAAAATGCAGATACAAATGTTTTAAATGGATTGAACCTGAAGGTCAGCAAGGGAGAAACGATTGCCCTTGTAGGGGAATCAGGAGCAGGTAAATCGACCATTTTGAATCTGGTCATCGGATTTAATCTTGCAACTGGTGGACAGGTCCTTTTAGATGGAAGAGATATGAATAAGATCGATCTAAGGACTTATCGAAAGCAGATTGCAGTTGTTCCACAGACGTCCATTCTGTTCTCAGGAACGATACGGGACAACATTATTTATGGACAGGAAAATGTGGAAGAAGAGAAATTAGATGAAGTCATTCGTGCTGCAAACCTAAAAGATCTGATTGATTCACTTCCAGACGGTCTAAATACGATGGTGGGAGAACATGGTGGTAAATTATCAGGCGGACAGCGTCAGAGAATTTCGATTGCAAGAGCATTGATCAGAGATCCTAAGATCATTGTCCTTGATGAAGCTACTTCCGCACTTGATAGTATTTCAGAAAAATTGATCCAGGAGGCATTGGGAAATCTGACATTGAACCGTACGACATTTATTGTTGCACATCGGTTATCAACGATTCGTGATGCTGATAGAATAGCAGTAATTGATGATGGACATTGTGTTGAATATGGTACATTTGAAGAATTAATGGAATTAAAAGGTGAGTTCTACAGAATGAAGATGATTCAGAGCTGATCCGGCAGTAAATTCACCGATGTGCCAGTTTGCCAGTGTACGCGCAAGTAACGAACTGTATACGTGCAAGAAATATGTAAGAAATGTGCAATGAATTTACAAGAAACGTTCTAATAACGTGCAGTAAGTTTACAAGAAACGTAGCGTGCAAGAAATGTTCTAATAATGTGCTATAAATTTACAAGAAACGTAAGTATGCAAGAAACGCTATATTATAGAATCAAACAAGAAATACAAAAAAAATATATACGTATTAGAATACATAAAAAAGGGAAAAACATGAAATATGTTTTTCCCTTTTATTGTGCGCCTGGCGGCGCACGTTTCTAATGGGTGAAAGTCCTTAATCCG
>CAJMQE010000027.1 GCA_905215405.1 uncultured bacterium | reverse complement strand
GGTATTGAATTTTCAAGGTGCATAGCTAATATCTATGTGCGAAGTTTGAGTAAATCAGTTAAAAGATGATAATGAGAAAATGAAGAAACTGCTGGACACACCCGATGGAAGGCAGGCATTGGATCTGACAGATAAAGTAAAAGAACTGCGTGCAAAGATGCTGGAGCTGGAAGACAGTCTGGCAAGAATTTATGAAGACAGCGAGCACAAAAAGAATGAAATAGAAGATCTGGAACGTGAGATCACTTACAAAAAGGGACAGATCGTGGATCTGGATGGAGAGCTGGAAGCACAGTCATTTGGAATCTATAAACCATCCTATGATTTTGCAAATTCCACACGGTACAAGGAAGTGCTCAATCAGATCAGAGACAGGGAAAAAGAATGTATCAGAGATGGAAGTGCAGTCAGAGGGGATAAGAACTGGCTGGTTGACGGAAGTGAATCAAAAGGTAGAAAGATGGTACAGGATACACAGAAACTGCTTTTACGTGCATTTAACTCTGATGCGGATGAAATGATTGCAAAATGCAGGTTCAATAATTACGAACAGTGTAAAAAGAAAATCAGGCAAAGTGCTGAGATGACTGCAAAACTTGGTAAATCCATGCAGATCTCCATTACAGACGAATATTATAAATTAAAGTTAAAAGAGCTGAAACTGGCACTGGATTATCGTGTGAAAAAAGAGCAGGAGAAAGAAGAATTGCGGGAAATGAAAGCACAGGAGCGGGAAGCGGCCCGTCTCATCCAGGAAATCATGGAAGAGCGACAGAAGGCAGAGAAAGAGCAGAATCACTATTCCAATGCTCTAGCAGATCTGAAAGTGCAGTTGGAGCATTCGGAAGAGTCCGAGCGCCCAGCCATTCGGGAAAAGATGGCTGATATACAAAAGCAGCTGGATACGGTGGAGCAGCATATTGCGGATATTGATTACAGAGAGACAAATGAACGTGCTGGGTACGTCTATATCATCAGTAATATTGGAGCATTTGGACCTGATGTCTATAAGATCGGCATGACAAGAAGACTGGAACCAATGGAACGAATCGATGAATTATCAAGTGCCTCTGTGCCATTCCATTTTGATGTGCATGCCATGATTTTCAGTAAAGATGCAGTAGCACTGGAAAATGCACTGCATAAGGCATTTGATGATAAAAAGATCAATATGATCAACAGAAGAAAAGAATTTTTCCATGTTACGCTGGATGAAATCAAGGAAGAAGTCAATAAACATTTTGATGAAACAGTAGAATTTATCGATGTTCCAGAGGCGTTACAGTACAGGGAAAGTGAAGAACTCAGAATGATGAACGGTGGCTTTGATGTAGATCCATTTGCGAAGACCCGTTTTGGCAAATAGAGTCAGTTGTTGATTTAGTTCAATAAAAAATAGGAAAAGAAAATAATTCTGGTTAAAGAGAGACACATTGCTGTGGGGTTTAATTGCAAAAATAATCCTACAGTAGTGTGTTTTTTTATAAATTCATTAATATGTTGTATTTACAACGGAAATGTTGGAAAAATTATACTATAATACCGACAGAAGTTAAGAAAACATCATCTTGATGCGTAAAGAAGGAGGATTAGAATATGAGAGCATGTGTAGATAAGAGCCTTTGTATAGGTTGTGGATTATGCAATTCCATTGAGCCGGAAGTATTTGTGATGGGAGATGATGATCTCGCAGAAGCAATCGCAGATACAACAGATGTAAACAGTGCAAATGTGCAGGAAGCAATTGATTCATGTCCAGCTTCTGCAATTTCACAGGAATAGTCAGTATTTAGTTCACAATAGATTCGCAAGACAAACATTACACCCAAATTGCAAAAGACAGCGAACAAAGATAAAAAGAAAGCAATATAGATACAAAAGAGAACAGACAAAAATACAAACGATAACAATAAAAGTAACAAAAGGTAGCAATTAAAACAACAAAAGATAGCAATTAAAGATACAAATGATAGTTACAAAAGATCCAAAAGAGAACAAACAATTTACAAAAGAAAAAGAAATAAACTTCAAAATATCCAAAGAATAAAATAACAAAAAGATAAATAACCATAAAAAATAACCATAAAAAATAACCAGTAAACCAAACAGTAATAAACGGAAATAAATACACCCCTTTTTAGTGTAAAGATAAGAATAGAAACAGTCATGACATATACCGCTAAATATGTCATGGCTGTTTTTTTGTCCTATTTCATTCGAAATTTTTGTGGGAAAAAGAGGGAAAAGAAATAAATTGGAAAAAATTGACCACAATATAGGTAGGAAACGGATGAAAGGGCGATAAATATGGATATGCGAAAATGTGCGACTGAAATATTGAATGGTATCGGTGGTATCGGAAATGTGGAAGAAGTGACACATTGTTTTACCAGATTACGGTTTGTGCTCAAAGATCCTGGTAAAGCAGATAAAGAAAAAGTCAGACATCTGGAAGGTGTAATCCAGGTAGTGGAAGCTGGTGGAGAATTTCAGGTCGTTCTGGGAGCCAAAGTGGATAAAGTATTTGAAGAACTGCTCATGCTGCTTCAAGATAATCCGGATGAAGAAAGTAAAAAAGCAGGAAGTGGACATGGGCATGCAGCACATAAGAAGGATGCGCAGAGGGCGGAGAAAAAGGCTGAGCAGGAAAAACATCACAGTAGTAATCGTATAAATGTAGATATAAAAAATAACAGTGGAATCGGAAACTTTATTTTACAGACAGTTGCCAGAATGTTTACGCCTTTGATTCCTGCAATTGCGGCATCCGGATTGATTAAAGGGTTACTGACAGCGGCAAAAATGATTGCATTCAAAACAGCAGGTGTTGACATTTCTACAAATGATACGTATATTCTGCTGTTTGCAGCAAGTCAGATCATCTTTTATTTTATGCCGGTATTTTTGGGATATACAGCGGCAAAAGCATTGAAATGCAATGAGATCATAGCCATGACAATCGGAGCATTTCTGGTGTATCCGCAGATCGATCAGATCATGCAGGATGTCAGTACGGTGACAAGAATCTTCGGTGTACCTGTTGTTAAAGGAGCGTGGACGATTGGAGAGTCAACAAAGACATTTAGTTATACAGAATCGGTCATACCGATCCTATTGGCAGTATTCGTGTTGTACTGGTTGGAAAAAGCGCTGGAAAGAATCATTCCACTGATTCTGCAGATCATACTGGTTCCAGGGATTTCCCTGATTTTGATGGTACCGCTGACCCTGTGTATTCTCGGTCCGGTAGGAATCTATATTGGAAATGTCATTCAGTGGACCTATGATTCGGTCATTGGATTTAATGCAATACTCGGTGGCGCGCTGATTGGTGGATTGTGGAGCATTCTTGTTATATTTGGAGCACACAGGGCACTATTGCCGGTCGGTCTAAATGATGTTGCAGTCAGTGGAAGGCAGAATCTTCTTGCATTTGCTGGCGCAGCGAACTTTGCACAGGGCGGAGCATCCCTGGGCGTTCTGCTAAAGAGTAAAGATCAGGAAATGAAGGGAGTGGCGGCATCTGCAGTTATTTCTGCAGCATTGGTTGGAATTACAGAACCAGCAATCTATGGATGTAATCTGCGGTTAAAGAAACCGATGATCTGTGCGGTCCTTGCCGGTGCAGTTGGGGGCGGAATTATGGGTGCTGGAGGTGTCTATGGTGATGCATTTGCAAATAACGGAGTGCTCACGGTCTTTACTTATGCAGCATTTGGCATGCGGCAGTTTCTGTTCTATCTAGCAGGAATTGCAATCGCTTTTGGTGGCGCTGCGGTGTTGACTTATATGATTGGAATCGATGAGGGTGCTACTTTGGTGGGCGAACTTTCTTATGAAAGCGCGCAGGATAAGAATTACCCGGGAAATGCAGGGATGACCGAAGAAGAAATCTTACACAGGGACATAGATATTACGGCGCCGCTGGAAGGACATGTAATTGCATTACGGGATGTATCTGATGAAGCATTTGCATCAGAACAGCTGGGAAAAGGTGTTGCTATCATTCCGGAGAAGGGTGAGGTCATTGCACCAGCTGACTGCACTGTCACTGCACTTTATCCAACGCTTCATGCGATTGGATTGGTATTGGACAATGGGGCGCAGTTGCTGATCCATGTGGGAATTGATACGGTAAAATTGCAGGGACATTTCTTCAAACAATGTGTAAAACAGGGACAACATGTCATACGGGGTACCAAATTACTCGAGTTCGACAGGGATGGTATCCGCAAAGCAGGATTTGATCTGACAACGCCGATCATTGTAGGAAATTCGGATACATTTGCGAAAGTAACTGGATATCCTGGAGAGCATGTTGGGCTGATGACAATGATCATTCATATACAGCGATAATAATAAAGGAAAGACAAAACAGAAGGGAGAGCAGGATGGAAAAAATGATTCATTTTCCACAGAATTTTTTGTGGGGGGCTTCATCGTCAGCATTTCAGATCGAAGGAGGCTGGGACGCAGGTGGAAAAGGTATGAGCGTGGCGGACTATAATTCGTTCAAACGGGCTGACAGGCAGGCGGATACCAAGGTAGCCAGCGATTTTTATCACCACTGGAAAGAAGATATTGATCTGATGAAAAAAATGGGGCTGAAGATTTATCGTTTCTCTATAGCATGGACAAGGATCATTCCGGATGGAGATGGTATGGTCAATCATGAAGGACTTGCTTTTTACGATCAAGTGATCACATATCTGCTTGCCAGTGGAATTCAGCCATTTGTAACGCTGTATCATTTTGATCTGCCTTATGCACTAGTAAAGAAATATAATGGATGGGAAGACCGCCGCTGCATCGATGCATTTACAAGGTATGCCAGGATCTGTTTTATCCAGTTTGGAGATCGTGTAAAGTATTGGCAGATCATCAATGAGCAGAATCTGATGATCCGTGTGGACGAACGAATGAATATTGCAGAGCAGGATGCATGGCAGGCAGATAGAATCCGGGCACAAATGGATTATCACATGTTTCTGGCACATGCGCTGGCAGTAAAGATGTGTCATGAAATTGTAAAGGATGGAAAGGCAGGTCCGGCAGTTTCATCGACCTGCACTTATCCATTGACAAATCGGCCAGAGGATATCTGGGCCGCTCGCATGAATGATGCAATGAAAACGGTGTATTGTCTGGATATGCATTATTTTGGAAAGTATCCTGGATACTACACAAATTATCTGGAACAGCGTGGAATCATGCCGCACATGGAAACAGGAGACGAAACAATCCTAAAGCAGGGAAGAATGGATTATATTGCAGTCAATTATTATCGTACTTTGTGTGCCAGTTATCTTCCAGCAGATATAGAACATCCCGTCGGCATGCGTATTTATCGTGGCAATGAGGTCGATTTTGATCAGTACGGCTATTGTAGGGATGAAAAAAATACGAATCTCTCCGTTAGCGAGTATGGTGCACAGATCGATCCTATGGGACTAAGAATCGTACTCAACGATTATTATGCGAGATATCACTTGCCGCTTATCATTACAGAAAATGGACTTGGTATGGAGGATCATCTGACAGCAGATGGAAAAATCCATGATCAAGGCAGAATCTTATATCTGAAAGAACATCTCAGAGCATGTGCAGATGCGATTTCTGATGGGGTGGAACTACTTGGTTATTCTCCGTGGTCATTTATGGATCTGTTAAGTTCGCATCAGGGGTTCAAAAAACGGTATGGATTTGTCTATGTGAACAGGCAGGAACATGATCTAATGGATCTGAAAAGAATTCCAAAAGATAGTTTTTACTGGTATCAAAATGTGATCCGGGAGAATGGGCTGCATATAGAGGAGAAATTTTAGGTGGGAAGGAAATAAAAGAAATAGTACTAAAGAACTAAAATTTTAGTGGAAATAATTTACAAAGTTCACACTATATGGTATTCTAAACTAGTCTCAGTCGGCGGAGAGCCGGCTGAAATTTTTTTCAGTATGTAGTGGAGGGTAAAATGAAATATTGTAAGAAATGTGGAAAACAGATGCGTGATGAGGATCTTTTCTGCAATAACTGTGGAACAAAGGCAGAGCCAGCAACACAGGCAGAAGATAAGAATGCAGATGTTCTTACAGCAGAAAACACAGAAGAGAAAGCAGAAAAGCAGGTAACTGAAGAAACACAGAAACCAGCAGAAGCACAGCAGAAGGCAGAAAACAAAGAGCAGACAGCAGATGTAGAAACACAGCAGTCAGCAGAAACTGTACAGGCATCAGTACAGGAGACACAGAAAACAGATAAGGCGGTACAGCCAGATGCACAGAATGTAAGTACGACATCACAGGAAGCCAACCAGCAGCCGGTCAAAATGCAGGGACAGGATGAAAGAAAAGTAAATCCAGCTGGCGCACAGACATTTATTAATAAATTAGGTAAAAATAAAATAATCGGAATTGCAGCAGCGGCTGTTGTTGTTCTGGTTGTAGCAGTAGCAATGATTCTGAACATGAAAAAGAAAGTTAATATAAACGATTATATTACTGTAAAATTTACAGGATATGATACAGTTGGTCAGGCAAAATGTGAACTCGATGAGGACGCACTTGTTATGGCAATTTTAAAAGCACAGGGCAAGAAGGTAACAGAAAGTGATCTAAATTCTCTGAGCAGTCTTTCATCAGCATTTCAGGTCATGGTAAAAGTAGAGAATGACGCATACCTGAATTATCAGCTGAGTCAGACATCGGATCTTTCTAATGGAGATAAGGTAACATTAAAAATAACATGTAGTAAAGAACTGGAAAAGAGCCTTGGTATCAACCTTGTGAGCAAGGACAAAGAGTATACAGTATCAGATCTTGATGCAGCAACACAGATCGATCCTTTTGATTATCTGAACGTAACATTTTCAGGAACATCACCAAATGCATCAGTAAGCCTGAAGAATACAGCAGATAGCTCAGATAGTTTTTTAAAGAACCTGTACTTTAGTGCGGATAAGAGCAGTGGTATTTCAGCAGGAGATACCATTACTGTAAAAGTATCTGCAAACAAAGAGGATGCACTGAAAAAAGGATATATCCTTACAGAAACAAGTAAAGAATATACATGTGACAAAGTTGATGAATATGTAACAGATATAACAGATATTCCAGAAGACAAGATGACTGCCCTGAAAAAAGATGCAACGGACAAAATCGAATCAGCTTTTGCGGAAATCGACAGTAAGAATGGAGTTACATGCGGAGAACTTACATTTGAAGGAACCTATGTATTAAATCCTAAGACAACAAGTTATTATTCTAATGATAATACAGTATATGTTGTATTTTCAGCCAATGTCAGTGCAACGGGATCTGGAGATGTATTTAGTCAGAGCTTTGCGGAAACAAAAGTATATTTCCCAGTATGTATGCAGCGTGTGCTGTTAAAGGCAGATGGAACAGTAAGTCATGATTCTTATCTGACAATTAAGGGAAGTACAGATCTTTCTTATGGTTGGAGCAATCTGTTTGGTTACACAGATGGAGCAAAAATGTATAAAGAAATTATTACAACAGTAAAAGACAGATATACATATCAGGTAGATGGAAATATTACTGAGTTCGGTAAGTAGAAACATTCAATACAAACAGTCAATAGAAAACAGTAAATTCGATACAGTAAATTTGATATAGTAAATGAGAATATAAAAGAGGAACAAAAGTAGTTCGGAATCAAAAGAGAGCAGAAAATCCATTGAGGGTCTTCTGCTCTTTTTGCATTCATAGTACTAAAAGTCTATATGGAAAATATTGGATGGGTGGTATCCTAAACATTGATCAAGCGGTAAAAACCGACTGAATTTATGTATGTTGTGGAGGACAGATATGAAATATTGTAAAAATTGCGGGAAACAGATGCAGGATGAGGATGTTTTCTGCAAGAACTGCGGAACCAGGGCACTTCCGGTGGCAAAAAAGCAGGAATTCAGACCTGATAATGCAGTAAAAGCAGAAAATGCAGAGGGAAAAGAAGAACAAAAGCAGACATTTTCACAGATGAACCCGGCTGATGTGGGAACAGATACAAAAGAAAATTTAGAACAGGATGTAAGGGCACAGATCAATGCAGATACAGAGCTGAATGCACAGACGAATAGAAAGCCAGAAACTGAGATAGGAACGGAGTCACAGGCAGAAACAGCCAGTAAAATGGCTGCAAAAGTAGTAGGCAATTCAGAAACAAATCCGGCAACAAATCCAGAAACAAATCCAGAAATCAAGCTGGCTACGAAGACAGAGGCAGAACCAGCTGCAAAGGCAGGAACAGAACCAGCTGCAGAGACAGGAACAGAACCAGTTGCAAAGACAGGAACAGAACCAGTTGTAAAGGCAGGAACAAAGCCGGAAGTACAGACAGATGGAAAGCCGGTTGCTGGAGCAGAAAAAGCGGTTATTCAGACAGCACAACCACATGGAAATGAATCACAGCAATCAGTTGGTTCAGGCAGTGCTTCGGGAATGAAAGAAGTACAGGCAGGCAGATCTGATCAAACAGGTACAGCAGTAAATCAAGTCAAATCTTCAGCAGGTACAGTACAGAGGAACATGAAAGCGGGTGCCGGAACCAATGCTTCAATCGGACAGGAACAGGGAATCTGGGGAAATCCAGGAGCTCAACCGGAGAAAAAATCCGGATTTAGTGAGTTTGTCAGCAAAGTCGGCAGAAATAAGCTGATTGGCGCTGGTGTTGCTGTTGCAGTCTTGATCTTAATTGTAGCGGTAGCAGTAATTATGAATATGAAAAAAACAATCAATGTAAATGATTATATTACTGTCAAATTTACAGGATATAATTCAGTGGGAAAAGCGGAGTATGAGCTGGATGAAGATGGGCTTACGAAAGCGATCCTGAAGGCACAGGGAAAAAAGGTACCGGACGGAGATATTAGTTTGATCGGAAATGCAGCTGCCGTTGAAGTCATGGCGAGAGTGGAAGATGATACGAATCTGACCTGCAGTTTCAGTCAGTCATCCAACCTGTCAAACGGCGATACGGTTACGTTGAAGGTCAGAGAAAGCAAATCAATGGCAAAGAGCCTTGGTGGGGTCAAGCTGGTCTGCAATTCAAAAAAATACACCGTATCAGATCTTGAGGCAATTACAGAAGTGGATCCATTTGATTATCTGAATGTAACATTTTCAGGAACAGCACCGAATGCAAGAGCATCATTAAAAAATACTGCAGACAGTTCAGATGATTTTCTGCAGAAACTCTATTTTGATGCAGATAAAGACAGTGGCTTATCCAAGGGAGATACTTTTACAGTCACAGTAGATGTTTCGAAGGATCGTGCACTGCAGAATGGATATATATTTACAGAGACGAGCAAAGTATATACCTGCGATAAGGTTGATGAATATGTAACGGACATAAAACAGGTACCGGATGATAAGATGACAGCTCTGAAAAAGGAAGCAAAGGACATGATCGATTCTCAATTTGCCCAGATCAACAGTGATTATGGTGTGTCCTATGGCGAACTTTCATTTGAAGGAACTTATCTTCTGACACCAAAGAATACTAGCGGATATTCCAGCAGCTATACACTTTATATGGTATATTCTGCAAATGTCAGTGCAACCGGACTGGGTGGCACATTTGGTAAAAGCTTTTCAGAAACAAAGGTATATTTCCCTGTTTGCTTCAGAAGAGTCATGTTAAAAGCAGATGGTTCCCTTTCACATGAGTCCTATCTGACAGTAAAGGGACAGACAGATCTATATTATGGTTGGAGCAGTCTTTTTGGTTACACAGATGGTGCAGAAATGTATAAAGATCTTGTAACGTCAGAAAGCGGAAATTGTATCTGCCAGGCAGATGGAAATGTTGCGGGATTCGGAAAGACGTATTAAAGTAGGCTGGAATGCCATATTATAACATTTGAGTTTTATAAAAACGGAAAATTCAGACAGGATTTTCCGTTTTTTTTAACTGGATTTAAAGGGTCATTTTTGCACAGTATTGAAACCAAATTGAATAGAATAGCTTATCCGACTTATCTATAATACTAATTATGGACATCAGTTTTACAGCGCAACAAAAAGTAATATTTACCTATTTCCATGTAAGGAGGAGCTATGTATCATCTAAGGTTATCCAAATTCAAAAGAGAAATAAAAAAGGGCGTATCTGTGGTAACTGCAATAACACTTGCAGTCGGAAGTATGTCCTTTTTTGATTTTACGAGTGTAGCTGTAAGAGGAGAAACAAAACAGGATACTTATGCAGAAAGCAGAACATACGCATTTGGTGCAGACAAGGACGTGAATAAATCCACCGTTTTTGATTCTGCAAAGGGGTATGGGTTCAGTGATGTCACATATGATGAAGAAGCCAAAGGCTGGCAGGATCACAGATATTATCCAAGAGAAGCAAAAATCACACAGGGAGCATCAGATTTTGTAACGGATGCAGAGGATTACCTGAAGATTAACAGTAAGATCTGGACAGAGACAGAGAGTACAGGATATGGTGTCTATACCTATGAAGATACCTCTACTCTTGATTTCAATCTGGAAAATGCAGATTATACAGTAACAGTGGAACTGGTCAATCCGACTGAAAATGATCTGACAGTAGCACTGGAAGCAGAAGACATTACAAAGGTATCAGATATCAGTGTTGGTGCAGGAAAGACCATGAAGAAGAGTTATACGGCATGTCTGACCGATGGCACACTGAACCTGAAATTCCTCGAGACATCAACGGCGACTTCCGTAACAACAGAGGCAGATGCCTCAGAGAAATCTGTTTATGTCAGCAGTGTTACGTTACAGAAACAGGCGGTCAGACCTGCGGGAGAGAAACCGACAGTATTTATTGCGTCGGATTCTACCGTTCAGAGTTATGACTCCTATTATTATCCACAGACAGGATGGGGCCAGGTCCTTTATAAATTCTTTGCCGGTTCGGAAAATACACAGGAAGAATCCTGTGCAGACTGCAACTATTCTCAGGCAAAGACATATGAAACGGACTCTGCAATTATCGAGAACCGGGCAATTGGCGGCAGAAGTTCAAAGTCATTTGTCGAAGAGGGAAAGCTGGATGATCTGTTAGAGGATGTGAAGACAGGCGATTATGTACTGGTTCAGTGGGGACATAATGATGCTACTTATGTAAGACCGAATCGTTATGTTGGAACCGATGAATTTGCAGACTGGATCCAGAAATACATAGATGGTGTCAAACAGAGAGGTGGTACACCAATCCTTGTAACCCCAGTAGCCAGATACAGTTATAATGCAGACGGTACCTTTAATATCAGCTTTAATGAATATCGTCAGATCATGCTGCAGATGGGCGCAGAACAAAATGTACCAGTGCTGGATCTCGGTAAAGAATCCAGTGCACTTTGTGAGCAGTTTGGAATCGAAGGATCCAAGTCACTGTTTTTGCAGCTGGCAGCTGGAGATTATCCAGATGGTGCCTATGCAGGTGGAGCCAGTGATGCAACACATCTCCAATATTATGGAGCTTACAAATTTGCACAGATCGTAGCAAACCTGATCAAAGAAGATCCAACGGGACAGCTTTCAGCTTTATCTGCTGCAATTCCGGAAATGGAGATCCCAGATCAGCTTCCGGCACAGCCACAGGGACTGAAAGCAACGTCAGTAGGCGCTTCAAGTGTCAGCATTTCCTGGGACACTGCAGATGATTCTGAGCTTTATTACATATACAGACAGGAAATGCAGAGCGGGCAGACTGCAGCAGATGTTGATTTTTCCAGTGCTGAAAGATACTCAGTAAGCACGAATGGAAAGTTTACAGATAACAGCTGTGAGGGTGGAAAAACTTATGCCTATGCAGTTGCAGGATTTAATGCCAGAGGAACAGGACAGAAGGCAGTACCTGTTCTTGTAACGACAAAATCATCCCTTTACAAGTATGATTTCTGTCAGAGCGCAGAGAATCCTACACTTGATGGATGGCAGCAGGTAACTGCAGACCAGATATACAGCACGGATACAGGATTTGGCTGGGTAGATGGAAAAGCACCTGGAAATGGCCGTTACAGAGCAAATAATGGCAGTGGATCTTCAAATGCAATGACGGATGATTTCTGTCTTGGCGCAGGTGAATTTGCTGTTGACCTGCCAAATGGTGACTATGAAATTAAAATAACAGCCTGTGATCTGATGTCTGGCACAAGTACGATCAAGGCATCTTATACAGCAGAAGGGGAGGCAATCGGTACGATTTCTACAAAGCAGTCAGCGGCTACACTGAGTAAGACAGTTAGAGTCATGGATGGACAGCTGAATGTAGGCGTTGGAGGCACAAATGCCTATATCAACGGTCTGGAAATCACACCACTTTCTCTGGCACCAACAGGTCTTACCTATCAGGAACTCACATTTGAAGGAGAGAATGCAAACTTTCTTCTGAACTGGAACGATACTGAAAATGCTGAGTCCTATAATATTTATAGAAAAGCTGAATCGGATAAAGATTTTACAAAGATCAGCAGCATTACACAGGAAAATAAAAGTTCTGCAACAACAATGCCATTTACGGCACACGTTGGAGAAACTTATGAATACTATGTGACAGCAGTTCTTACAGATGGAACAGAATCAGCACAGAGCAATATTCTTTCCATCGTTATGAAGGATGAGAACAAAGAAGTTCCAGCAGCACCACAGGATCTTGTAGTAAAGGAATCAGCTACAGCAGCCATGAAACTGGAATGGAAGACAGTACCGGATGTCCTGAAATATATTGTCTACCGTTCTGATGTAGCAGAAGATCAGGAAGGATTTACAGGTTATGAAAAAATAGGAGAATCCTATACAAATTCCTATACAGATACAGATCCGGATGCAACAGCAAATGTAGTATGGTATTACAAAGTTGCAGCAGTAAATGCAGGCGGAACCGGAGAAATGTCAGCAGCCGCACAATCACAGATCACAGGGGAACTGCAACAGCAGCAGGCAGAGAAACTTACGGATCGTGCACTGGTTGCAGTGGATCTTTCAGGTGATGCAGGAGCACAGATCAGAGATACTGCAGGCAGCACAGGTGTATATTTGAGCTGGAGATCATTTTCAGGAGATGGAAATGATGCGGTTTACAGCATTTATAAAAACGGAACAAAACTGACAGATACAGCAGTTACCAATTATATTGATGAACAGGGTACAGCAGCAGATATTTACAGAGTAGAAGGAAATAAAGATGCTGCACTGGGACTTACTCCACAGGATACAGTCGTATGGGGACAGCAGTATCTGGAACTTACGCTGGATTGTCCTGAACCACAGACAATGCCAGATGGAAGTTCATGCAGTTACGTATCCAACGATATGTCAGTTGGTGATCTGGATGGCGATGGGAAATATGAGCTGATCGTTAAATGGACGCCGGATAATGCACATGATAATTCACAGAAAGGGTACACGGGGACAACAATCCTGGATGCTTATGATATTGATATGGGAACAGGTTCTTTAACAAAATTATGGAGAATCGATCTTGGCATTAATATCCGGTCAGGAGCACATTATACCCAGTTCCAGGTATGGGATATGGATGGTGATGGAAAAGCAGAAATTATGTGTAAGACTGCGGATGGTACGAAGGATGGAACAGGTGAAGTCATCGGAGATGCAACAGCCGATTACAGAAATGCGAGTGGATACATTCTGGATGGACCTGAATATTTGACAATCTTTAACGGAGAAACAGGAAAAGCAGTAGATACTATTGATTACAAACCAGCCAGAGGAACTTATAACTGGGGCGATAGCTATGGAAACAGAGTAGACAGATTTCTCTCCTGTATTGCATATCTGGATGGAGAACATCCTTATGCAGTATTTTGTAGAGGATATTATACAAGAACAGCACTGACAGCTTATTCATTTAAAGATGGTAAACTTCAGGAATACTGGGCATTTGATACAGCCGATATGGAAAATGGATCCCAGTATGAAGGACAGGGAGATCATCAGGTCAGTGTCAACGATATTGATAATGATGGTAAGGATGAAATTATTTATGGATCACTTGTGATCGACCATGATGGAACTTTAAAATACTGTACAGGTCTAGGACATGGCGATGCACTACATGTATCGGATTTTGTATCATGGAATCCGGGACTTGAAATCATGCAGGTACATGAACATGACAATGCCACTTATCATGTAGAGATTCATGATGCAGCAACTGGAAAGATGCTGATGGGATTCTATACAGGAAAAGATACAGGACGTGGGATTGCTGCGGATGTCGATCCTACATATGCAGGGGCAGAATACTGGTCGATAGCAGGGCCGGCCTATATGGGTGGCGATGAGCCAGCGTGGAATTCAACAGATGGAGGTATGTTCACAACAGAAGATGCGGCATTTAATGAAGATGTTGAGACAATTTCACCAGTTACGCCACCTTCCAATTTCTCGATCTTATGGGATGGAGATCTGATGTCAGAAACACTGGATCATGATTTTAATGAAGCTGATTATATACCTCTTTCCGTTAATATTACAAAGTGGGATTATGAGAATCAACAGGATAATCTGATATTTAAATCCAGCGATGTCCTTACAAATAATGGAACAAAAGGCAATGCAGGCCTGGTAGCAGATCTGCTTGGAGACTGGAGAGAAGAAATTATTGTAAGAAGTGCAGCAGATACCAATAAGATCAGAATTTATACAACAACAATTCCAACAGAATACAGTGAACCATGTCTGATGGAAAATCATGCATACAGGGTAGGAATTGCATGGCAGAATGTTGGGTATAATCAGCCTGCTCATACAGATTATCTGTTATCAGAAGGACTGATCACAGCACAGTTGTCACTTGAAGATACAACGAAGAATTCTGCAACGATAGACTTTACAAAGGCATTGGATGGAGTAAATGGACATTCGGTAGAAGGCTATGAGATCTATCGGGCCAGTCGTGGTAAGAAAGAGGAGCAGACGGATTCTGGACAGACACAGACAGAGGCAGACAAAGACAGTGCACTTACATACGAAAAGATTGCAAGTTTGTCGCTTAGTGATCTGGAGCAGGTAAAAGATGGTGTTTACTGTTATACAGATCAGGGAACGGATGGAGCAGGTCTTGATTCAGATACCGTTTATGTATATAAGATCGCAGCTATCGTAGATGGTAAGACATCATATATGTCAAGAACACTGACGATGACAACACTAGCTGATATCAGTCAGATCTGTGACTTTACACTGCCTGATCTGGCACAGAACACAATTCTTGCAGATGGTCAGACATTAAATGATCTACTCCCATCAGAAATCTCAGTAATTGATATAGATGGTAGAAAGACAACAGCAGCTGTGACCTGGGATGTATCAGCAGTCAAACTGGATCAGGTTGGAACTTATAAGGTAACGGGCAGTGTTGCAGGATATCCGGAACCGATAGAGAAGACTCTTCGAATTATAGAAAATAAAATTACAGGTTATGATCCATTTGAGGATATAACTGTAGTTAAGAATTCTGAACTAACTTTGCCACAGACAGCAACAATTCACTATCTGAATCAGGAGACCAAACAGGAAGAGATAAGCTGGAACAGCGACGATTATGATCTGGCAACGCCGGGAACATATACGGTAACCGGAAAGACAGCCAGTCTTGATAAGGTAGAAGTAAAAGTAATTGTAAAAGATAATTATATCGTTTCGCTTGCAGATACAGTAGCAGAGACAGCATATGGCAGAAAAGCAGTACTACCTGAGACAGTTACTGCAACTTATGCAGATGGTACCGTAAAAGAAGTGCCAGTTACATGGAAAGGTGATGTGGATACAACATCAATTGGAACAGTCTCACTTCTCGGATCGGTAAGTGGATTTGATAAGGATGCAGTAGCACAGATCCAAATTGTGAACGAAATTTATGAGCAGTTCGATTTTGGTATTTCTGATAGTACAGGTGCCGATGACTGGACAACAGTCACTGTTAATCCAAAAGGCGGTAAGAATACGCTGGATGTTCTGGGATCTTCCTACACAGCAGATAAAGGATATGGATTCCTGAATGGAGCATCTGTTATGCAGGGGCGTGATGAAGGAGTTACCTCAACAGGAATACTACCAACTGCTGTATGCAGGGATTTTGCACTTTCAGCTGGAGAAACATTTGCGGTAGATGTACCAGATGGAGAGTACACGGTAGAAGTAGTAAGTTCATCAGTCTATAAGAGTTCATTAAAAGTAACAATTGAGGATAATGCAGCATTATCCATCAGTAATGCAGCAAATAATTATACAGTAGGAACACAGATCGTTACAGTAACAGACGGTCAGATGGATTTTGTATTTGATGCATCAACAACATCGAGAATGGCAGCTATCAGAATCAGGAAAAATGCTACATCACTTGAAGATGTAAAAGCAAAAGAACTGAATTTATCAAGTAAGGAGATCACGCTGGAAGAGGGTAAAACAGCAACTCTTACAGCAACAACAGATCTTGCATTTGACAAAACGGTGATCTGGAGCAGCAGTGATGAATCCATTGTAAAAGTGGATGAAAATGGAAGTCTGACAGCGGTATCAGTCGGCAGTGCAACCATTACAGCAGAATGTGATTCCTGCACAAATACCTGTGCGGTTACAGTTAAAAAGGCAGAAACACAGCCAGAGACGCAGCCAACACAGCCGGAAACAACACCGACACAGCCAGAAACAACACCGACACAGCCGGAAACAACACCGACACAGCCGGAAACAACACCGACACAGCCAGAAACAACACCGACACAGCCAGAAACAACACCAACGCAGCCGGAAACAACACCAACACAGCCGGAAACAACACCGACACAGCCAGAAACAACACCGACACAGCCGGAAACAACACCAACACAGCCACAATCAACATCAACACAGGCAGAGACTTCATCAGCACAGTTACCGACAGAATCACAGAGTCAGCTGAATAGCAGTGCAGCAACGCAGGAAACATCATCTGAGCAGACCGGTGCAATGAATGTTGGAAAAGGACAGAATGGAAACGGCGGCGCAGGAAATGGCAAAGCAGATGGATCGGATGCGGCAACACAGAAGGTAGCAACAGGAGATCATAATAGCCCTGTAGTATATATGTTCATCATTGGGGTGGCAGGCGCTTTATGTATATATCTTTCAAGAACCAGAAGAAAAAATAAAAAAGGTAACATCCAGTAGAAGGAGGTAAATTAACAATGGCAAAACTTTATATCGACAGAGATATGGAAGAGGGAGAGATTCGTCCGGAACTCTATGGACACTTTGCAGAACATCTTGGACGTGGTATTTACGAGGGGATATTTGTAGGAGAAGATTCAGAGATACCAAATACAAACGGAATGCGAAATGATGTAGTAAATGCATTAAAGGAAATGAAAGTACCAGTACTTAGATGGCCAGGAGGCTGTTTCGCAGATGAATACCATTGGAAAGACGGAATTGGACCAAAAGAAGGAAGAAAGCGCATGGTCAACACGAATTGGGGACGCGTGGTTGAAGATAATTCCTTCGGTACCCATGAATATTTTGAATTGTGCAGTCAGCTTGGCTGTAAGACATATATTAATGGCAATGTAGGTTCAGGCACGGTTCAGGAAATGAATGAATGGATCGAATATATGACATTCGATGGAGAATCACCAATGGCTAATTTAAGAAAAGCCAACGGTCATGAAGAACCATGGAAAGTAGATTACTTTGGAGTAGGAAATGAAAGCTGGGGCTGTGGTGGTAATATGACACCACAGTACTACGGCAATCTTTATCGCAGATATCAGTCATTTATTAAGAATTACGATCCAAAGAATCCTGTTCTTAAGGTTTGCTGCGGACCGAACGTAGATGATTATGAATGGACTGAGGAAGTGCTTAAGACCTGTTTCTATAAGGCACCTCAACATCTCCATGGATTTATGGATGGCATTTCTCTGCACTATTATACGCTTCCATACAATGATTGGAGACATAAAGGCAGTGCAACAACATTTGATGAAAAAGAATACTATATCACGCTTAGAAAGACCAGATATATGGAAGAACTGATCCGAAAACACACCAATATTATCGGAAGATTTGCTGACCCGAAAGACATCGGCCTTGTGGTAGATGAGTGGGGATGCTGGTATGATGTGGAACCAGGCACAAATCCAGGATTTTTATATCAGCAGAATACAATGCGTGATGCAATTGTAGCAGCAATTAATTTTGATATATTCAATCATAATTGTGATGTCGTAAGGATGGCAAATATCGCACAGATGGTAAATGTTCTTGCATCAGTTGTTTTGACAGAAGGAAAAGACATGGTACTGACACCGACCTATTATGCATTTCATATGTATCGTCATCATCAGGGTGCAAAGCTGTTGCACAGTAATCTGACAGAAAATGTAACAGCAGGTATGGAGGATGAGAACAAAGTTCCACAGATCACTCAGACAGTATCAAAGAGCGAGGATGGAACCGTGAACATTACGGTGAGCAATGTATCAGCAGAAGATATGGATGAAGTGGAAGTAAATTTTGCAGACGACGGTCCGGTTAAAGTAATGGAAGCACAGATTTTGACTGGCAGTATCGATGCCCATAATACATTTGCCCAAAAAGACAGAGTCAGAGAAGAGAAATATGATGGCTATCAGGTATCAGACAATCAGATCAGCATGAAAGTGCCAGCCTGCAGCATTGTATTACTTCGAATTGAAGCAAGGTAATCAGGTATGGAACAGACGAAATTAAAAGAAAGTACTGGGGAACAACTGGAAAGCACCGCATTAAATGGCGGCCAGGAAGCAAATAAAATACATACGCAGAGATTTTGCAGGAAATGCCTGCTGATAGATCTGGAGGCTGGTAAAGAAAAAGAAATTGTGTACGGTTATATCAGCGAGCTGTCAGCAGGAGAAAGAGCGGGGGAAGCACTCTTTCAGGAAAGACTGACAACCTGCAGGCAGTGCAAGTGGCTGGAACAGGCCACCTGTCAGGCCTGTGGCTGTTTTGTCGAAGTAAGGGCAGCCGTCAGAAAGAACCATTGTCCATACAAAATGTGGTAGAAGGTCCATTTGCAGAAACGGATGCAGACGGTTGCAAGAAGTCTTAAAATTTATAAAAAAAACCTGCTGTCAGAGTTCTTCATAATGAAGAACTACTAAGACAGCAGGTTTTTTTCTCAATCTTTTGGAGGCGTCATCCAGCCATTATTCTGAAAGATTGAGATGTTATGTACATAGGACATATGCTTTCGCCAGTCTCTTGGTGTTTCACCGACAATTTCACTAAAATGCCTGTTAAAGCTGGAAAGAGAACGGAATCCAACTTCTTCAGATATCCGTAGGATCGGCATATCAGTGGTCCGTAGAAGAAGAGATGCCTTTTCGATTCGAATCCGCGTCAAATATTCCAGAGCACCTGTATTCATGACGGCAGTAAAGGTCCTTCTGAAATGTGTAGAACTCATATTGCACATATCGGCTAGGATGCTCATGGAAAAATCGTGCATATAATTTTTGCGGATATAATCCAGAGCCGGTGCAATGGATAGAGAACTATCCAGTGTCTGTATATTAAAGATATCTGATTTCTTAGAGGAATTATAAATATTCATGACATTGACCAGTAGGGTCAGCATCAGACCGGAGGTCGCATATTTAAAATTCAGATCCTTTTTCGCTAATGTATGTATGATCCCGACGACCAGATCATAGATCTGTGGATAAACTTCCTGAGGGAAAATGGCGCTGTACGAGTGGATGATCTCTTGAATGATCTCATTCTTGGCTAACAGATCGAGAGAAAAGTAAGGATAGAAGATTTCTTCCAGATCAACAAAAATATAGCTCCATTTACTGGCAGTTCCAGGAGAAGAATAAGTGGTGTGAATGACATCACTTGCGATCAGTGTCACATCTCCGGTATGAAAAGAAAGCTTTTTATCCACAAATTCCAGTGTGCCGCTTCCGGATTCACAGAGTCCGAGTTCTAGACAGTTGTGAAAATGCAGTCGGCCGGAGGGAATGTCAGAAATGTGCCAGGCATCGCCGGTTAACAGCAGAATTGGAAAATTCGGCTGTAAGTTGTAATTACGAAATTCAACAATCTTATTTTTATGCTTAGACAAAGTAATCAGGCCTTTCTTATTAATATCTGTTACAGTTTACTGCAACAGTGATTTGACTGATAATTTAATTATAGATTTCATTCTGTGAAAAAGCAACGGATAAATGGACAAAATTGCATAGAATTAAATCTCAGATGATAGGAATTGTACATTGGTAATATTGTATAATAACATCATCGAAATAAAGAAAAAAATGTGCAAGGGGGCTAAAAGAATAATGAAACGCGTCTTGGAAAATGAAAAATATGTAGAAAAAAGACGAAAAGGCAGAACGAAAAACTATCTAAAAAGAACATGGCAATTATATGCATTAATGTTGCTTCCAATGCTCTTTATTCTGATATTTAAATTCGTTCCTTACTACGGATTAACAATTGCTTTTAAAGATTACAAAGTAGCAAAAGGGTTCTCCGGTAGCGAGTGGGTAGGACTCGATATTTTCAGAAAAATTTTCGCTAAGAGGGATTTCTGGCCGGCAGTTAGAAACACATTACTTCTTAATATTTTAGACCTGGTTTTTAGTTTTCCAATGCCAATTGTTTTAGCTTTGATCCTGAATGAGATCCGTTGCAAATGGTTCAAAAAGATCACACAGACATTGATGTATCTTCCTCATTTCCTTTCATGGGTCATCATTGCAGCATTAGGATATCAGCTTTTTAGTGTCAGCAACGGAGTTGTCAATATCCTGATCTCCAACATGGGCGTGAGTCCAATACCATTTCTCCAGGATAATGCCTGGTGGCTTATTACATATGTATTAATCGGTGTATGGCAGTCGATGGGATGGGGAACCATCATTTACCTGGCTGCAATTACGAATGTCAATCCGGAACTGTATGAGGCAGCGACGATTGATGGAGCGAACCGGTGGCAGAGGTGCTGGAGTGTTACACTTCCATGTATCCGAAGCACAATTGTAGTTCTTCTGATTATGAATCTTGGTCGAATGATGCAGGGTTCTTTCGAACGAGTTATGGCCTTATCCAATGCAAAAGCAACAGAATTTGTAACAACAATTCCAGTACTTGTTTATAGATGGGGTATTCAGAGCGGTAAATTCAGCGATGCAACTGCATTGGGCTTATTCCAGTCGGTAATTGGCCTGATCCTTGTTATAGCAGCAGACAGGGTAGCAAAGAAAATCGGTGATGAAGGATTACTATAGAAGGGGGGATGAGTAAAAGTGAAGAAGAAAGGAAAGAAAAAATGGAATGTAGCAGATGTGATTTTCTGGCTCGTACTGATTATTGTATCACTTACCTGCTTATTCCCGTTTATACATGTATTTTCAATTTCAATCAGTGACGAGGCATCAGTAATAGCCAATAAAGTCATTTTGTTACCAAAGGGGTTGAACTTATCAGCATATCAGAAGATCTTCGCTGATAGTTCTATTATCAGATCAATGTTCATCACAATTGTAATTACCTTATTATTTACGATCATTGGTATGTTCTTGACCATTTCAGCAGCATATGCACTGAGTAGAAAAGAGCTTAAAGGTGCCAGACTGATGACATTCCTGATTATGTTCACAATGTATTTTGCAGCCGGAACAATTCCGGATTACCTGCTGATGAACGAGTTACATATGCTTGATACCATCTGGTGTCTGATCCTGCCACTTTGTTTTGCACCATATAATCTTCTGATCATGAAGAACAACTTCAGTGCAAGCATTTCTGACAGTCTTGTAGAAGCAGCAGTTATGGATGGTGCAGGACATTTTAAGATTCTTACAAGAATCGTTGTTCCGCTTTCAAAACCAATTATTGCAACAATCGCATTATTCTATGCAGTTGGCCGTTGGAATTCTTATCAGGATGCATTGTTCTACATCAAACAGCGTACTGATCTGAGACCACTGCAGTTAAAGTTATACAACCTTGTAGTATCAGCACAGGAATCATTCCAGGCTGAAGGTGGTAATGTTGGGGTGCTTACCAATCCTGAAGTCTTAAAAGCAGCATGCGTTATATTTGCAACAGTTCCAATTATTATCGTATATCCTTTCCTGCAGAAATATTTCGTACAGGGAACTATGATAGGAGCTGTAAAGGAGTGATTTAATATCCGGTAATCATAAATTACATATATTTCATTTAAAAAAGGAGGATTTTTAATGAAAAAAGGAAGTATCAAGAAAGCTCTGGCACTTGTACTTACGACAGTAATGACAGCGATGACGGTTACAGGTTGCGGGGGATCAACAAAGAGCAGCAATGCAACAGCGAGTGGAAACTCATCGGGTGGCTCCTATAAGGACTACTCAAACGGCTTTGATAACACAGTAACGATCAAGATTCCAGTTTATGATCGTGCGTTTGAGGGCTGGGATGTAACAAACAACTATTATACGCAGTGGATTCAGAAAGAATTTGGAGATAAGTATAATGTTAATGTGCAGTATGTTGCAATTGGCCGTCAGACTGAAGTTGCCGATTATATGCAGATGATTGCAGCTGGAACAGCACCAGATATCATTTTCCACTATGATATGCCACAGGCAGTAAATTATTATAGTGAAGGAGCAATGCAGGATCTTGACTTGGACGAAATTGCTTATTACGCTCCAGATTATTATAAGACAATGAGCGATACAATTTCTAAATATGGTCAGCTTGATGGAAAGAATGCGTTCTTCTTTGCAAAACGTAATCCAATCTATTACAACTATGTAACACTGATTCGTCAGGACTGGTTAGACAAAGTTGGTATGTCAATGCCAACAAATATCAACGAACTGAATGCCGTATATAAAGCATGGAAAGATGCTGGCCTTGGCAATGGCGGTGGTAGCCTTGTCCAGACAAGTTTCACATATGAATACGGATTCCTGCCATCATCATTATCTGATGAAGACAAAGCAACATACCTTGATCTGAATGTAGCTCCATTTACATGGCAGCCAACAAAGGATTACCTGAAGAACTTAAATACAGAATATAACGAAGGTCTGATCGATCCTGAATTCTATCTGAATACAAAGGATACAGATACAAAGGCAGATTTCGTTTCTGGTAAATCAGGTGTCTATGGATTCTATATCAATAGTTCAACAGATGTAATTTCATCTTTACTTGCAAATGACCCAGATGCAAAAGTTGCTGCTATGAATTCAACAGCAGGTACAGCAGATGGTAAAGCTTATTATTATCAGTACCCACCTTATGGTATGATCATGGGTATCAACAAGAACACTTCTGACGAGCAGCGTGCAGCAATCTGGATGTTCCTGAACTGGATGAGCCAGGAAGATAACCTGTTCTATTTACAGAATGGTGTTGAGGGTCAGAACTACACAATGGAAGATGGTATTGCAGTACCTAATGCAAGTTATACTGGAGATTCAGCTCTTTCAAAGAACAACAATAAAGATTACTGGTGCCTTGTAGATGAACTTGCTGAATATGATACAGAGGAAAAGACATACAAAGCTAACTTAAAGACATTAGCTCCTGCAGGTTATGAATATCTGATTGAAGATACTTATAAATACTGCAAAGAAAATGAGCAATATGGTATGTTGACTCCTGTATTTACAAAATCAGTTGATTCTATTTCAGAATACTCTGCAGATCTGAAGGAAATGTGGAAGGAATTCTATGTAGATCTTGCCACATGTTCACCATCAGAATTTGATTCTAAATATGAGAAATACAGCAAAGAGTATTTAGACGGTGGATATCAGGAAATTCTGGACGAAAAACAGAAACTGATCAAAGATGGAGCATTTATTAAGTAATTGATTAGATAATTGCCAGGCTGCTGCGGTATATGCGTGGCAGCCTCCTTTATCTTATATTTTTGAACAAGTAAAAAGCGGCTTACTTACTTTGCGGTAATAAATAAACAGCTATATAAAGTGGGGGCGCCCACTTTATTTTAAATAAGATAACAAATATATGAGGTGGATATGAGTAAGATAGAGATTGATAAAGCGGAGATTGAAGAATTAATTGATAAGATCGTTGTAAGAACCATGAGAATGGATATGACCTGGGACTGGCCATGTGGCGTAGCTTATTATGGAATCAGTCGGGCATATGAAATTACAAAGAATGAAAAGTATCTGCAACTAATGAAAGACAGAATCGATGAGTATCTTGAACTTGGTCTGCCAGACTGGACAGTAAATGCATGTGCAATGGGACATTGCCTGATTACACTGTATGAAGCTACGGGGGATGAAAAGTACTGGGACATTGTGATGAGTAAAATCGATTTTATTAGAAATAAGGCCTATCGATTTGGCGATTCAGTATTACAGCATACCGTCTCAGTCAATAATGATTTTCCTGAGCAAGCATGGGCCGATACACTTTTTATGGCAGCTTATTTTCTACTGAGGGTAGGTGTTAAGTTAAAAGACCAGGATATTATCGAGGATGCATTAAATCAGTATTACTGGCATATAAAATACCTGCAGAATCAGGAAACGGGCCTTTGGTATCACGGATATGACAATATTGCAGGCAATCATATGTCTGGATTTTATTGGGGCCGTGCAAATGCATGGGCAGCCTATACAATGTCTAGGGTAGGTGTCATTCTTCCAGAATGTTATCTGTATCCGAAGTTCATGGATGTAGCAGGTTCTTTAAATGAACAGCTTGCAGCATTAAAGCTGGTTCAGACTGAAAACGGACTGTGGAGAACGATTTTAGATGACGAGACATCCTATGAAGAGATTTCAGCAAGCTGTGGAATCGCTGCGGCAATGGTCAATAAAGGAAACCCATTACATATAAAATATATTACGAAAGCAATTCAGGGAATCAAAGAACATATTAGTGCAGATGGCCGTGTTCTGGATGTGTCAGGCGGAACAGCAGTTATGAAAGACAGAGACGGTTACAAAAACATTTCAAGGGACTGGATCCAGGGATGGGGCCAGGGTCTTGCACTTACTTTTTTTGCAGAAATTCTTGATTACGATAATGCCAGATGCGATGGAGCATTATAGAAAGGGGCACAAGTGAAATACCTATTTACGGAAGCAGTTCCACAAAATATCGATGGTGAGACCAGCTGGGTATCCTCTGAAAAGAGATATCAGCCAGCAGATACAAAAAACGATATGCAATATGGCTTCCTGACAGAAAAAAATGCTGATGAAAATCAGCGGTTATCCATTCCTGAACTAAACAGTGGATTTGGAACGGTTTACTGGTATCGAGGCAGTAATATCACCAATATTCAGGCTGATGCACATGGTTGTTATATTTGTTCAGATCATGGAAGAAGAGAAGTAGAACTCACACAGGAAGAAGAGGAAAAAATTCCACTAACTTTTGTAACGGACGTCAGTCAGGAAGGAAATTATCAGGTAACAGTTACGGTGTATGCAAGTGAAAATATTCCAGAGGGATTTATTTTTCTTGGAAGACGTAGACTGGCATACATAGGTGCATTTAAAGAACAGGAAACGGTCACAAGAACATTTCTAACGAATATATGTCCGTTCATTCCACGAAATCATGAGGAGGTCATGGAAGATCTCACACTGGATCTGACGATTGTAGGCGCAGGACTTCATTTAAAAGAGGTGGAGATTGTACCTGCCACCTGTAAGACCATTTATATTGCAGGAGATTCAACAGTAACGGATCAGAGTGCAGATTATCCATATTATCCGTTTCACAGTTATTGTGGCTGGGGACAGATGTTATCTTTTTTTACAGATTATTATGCATCTGGAACAGGTTATGCGGTATCCAATCATTCTCACTCAGGACTGACAACAGACAGTTTTCGAAGTGAGGGACATTATCAGATCCTGTATGACAGAATTCAAAATGGAGATATTTGCCTGATTCAGTTTGGACATAATGATCAGAAATTGAAATCACTGATGGCAGATGGCGGTTATCGGGACAATATGATCAGATATGTGCAGGAAATTCGCAGTAAAGGAGCTTTGCCGGTGATTGTAACACCATTGGCAAGGAACACCTGGAGAGGAAATGATGGTACATATAATGATCTTTTGGAAGAATACGCCAATGTATGTAAAGAACTTGGAGAGCAACTGGAAATTCCTGTAGCTGATCTGCATCAAAAGAGCAGAGAGCTTGTAACAGATCTTGGAAGGCAGAAAGTGAAAGCTTACTATTTCCCGTCGGATTATACCCATAGTAATGATTATGGAGCTTTCAGATTTGCCGGATATGTATTTGAAGAACTGGTAGCAAAACAGGTAATTAGAACGGATAAATCGTTAAGACAGGAAAATGAGCAGGCAAATCGGGTCCTGACTTGGAACCCGCCAGAACATTTTCCAGAAATCAGACCGCCAGAAAATCTGGCTGACAGAAAAGATCCCAATGCAGAGAGGCTTTTTGAAAATCTGGAACGTTCGGATGAATTTCTTACAAGGGTCGAAGCGTTGGAACTTGTCATAACAGCCATGCATTTCTTTCCAACAAATGTATATAATGATGCATTTGACGATATCATTGGACATGAGGTCTATGCAGGAACAGTAGAATGTGCCTTGCAGAACGGACTGATTCCGGATGCGATGATAGATAACAGGATGTTTCATCCGGCACAGTTGATAACGGGAAAGGAATTTTATGCGGTAGTAGCCAATGGATATGCAGGCAGAAAAGGAAAGAAGCCGGAAATTCATAGGGATGAGCTGATTGAAAAAGACAAAATTACCAGACATGCCGGGGCTGAAATTTGTAAGAGCCTTCATATTTGATAGAGAACCAGACTAAATCGACGGGCTGCGGCGACAGGAAAACGCCTAAATTATACTTAATATTAGGAGAAAAGCAAGATGATAGAAAAAGAAAAAGGTAGTTTTACCATCCCGGGAGAATCGGGATATGAAAAATTAACTTTAGAAATGGCAGAAAAATGGGGAGCAGATGTCATACGAGATAGTGACGGAACCAAACTTTCAGATGAAATTCTCAAAGCTGGTTATGGAATATATTCTACTATTTGTATTATCAGAGACCACAATGAATGGGCTAAAAAACATCTTGATAAACTGCAGCAGACCTTTTTGATTTCAGAACCAGTAGTAGCAAAGGAAACGATTGTTACCATCCATCTGCTGGACGGATATTTTACAGAACAATTTGGTATCAATGACAGTGAGGAATCCATGAAGTACTGGCAGGTGTACGACAGGACCACAGATACGCTTGTTCCACAGTCTCAGTGGAGATTCCTTCCGGAAGTTGGAAATATTTTAATACAGGGTGCAAAACTGTATCATACCTATACTGCAAGTTTTATGGCTTATCAGATGTGGGAAGAAATCTCAATGTATAACCATATTACGAATGACTGGAATAAAGAGCATCTGATGCCAATCGATCCACGTTATAAAGAAACACAGGACTTCCTTTATAACTGGCTCAAAGACTGGTGTGAGACTCATCCGGATACAACTGTTGTACGCTTTACCTCTCTGTTCTATAACTTCACATGGATCTGGGGTGCCAGCGATAGTAACAGAAATCTGTATTCAGACTGGGGTTCATATGATTTCTCAGTCAGCCCGGCGACACTGAAAGAATTTAGCAGGGAATATGGTTATGAATTAACAGCAGAAGATTTCGTCAATCAGGGAAAGCTGCACGTAACACATATGCCGGCTGGACAGCATCAGCGGGATTACATGGATTTTATCAACAGATTTGTTGTGGACTTTGGCAAGAAACTTGTGGATCTGGTACATCAGTATCATAAACTGGCATATGTATTTTACGATGACAGTTGGATCGGCGTTGAGCCATATAGTAAGCTGTTCCCAGAATTTGGTTTTGACGGTCTGATCAAATGTGTCTTTTCTGGATATGAAGCCCGACTTTGTGCAGGCGTTGATGTTCCGGTACATGAACTCAGGCTGCATCCGTATCTTTTTCCATACGGCTTAGGGGGTGCACCTACATTTTGTAAAAATGGCAATCCTACGATAGAAGCAAAAAGATACTGGAGAAGTATCAGAAGAGCCTTATTAAGGCAACCAGTAGACAGAATCGGTCTAGGCGGCTATCTGCATCTGGTCGAAAACTATCCTGATTTTTGTAATTATATTGAAACAGTTGCAGATGAATTTAGAAAGATAAAACAGATGCATGCAATGGAAAAGCAGGCCGAGGGAAGTGTGTACACAATCCCAATTAAAGTGGCAGTACTCCATAGCTGGGGCAGTCTTCGTTCCTGGAGTTTATCCGGACATTTTCATGAGACTTATATGCATGATCTGATTCATATAAATGAAGCACTGGCAGGACTTCCAGTAGATGTTTCATTTATCGGGTTCGATGACGTGAAAGAGACAGGACTGAAAGAGTTTGATGTAGTGATCAATGCCGGAAGGGCAATGAGTGCCTGGAGTGGTGGAGACAACTGGAAAGATGAAAAGGTTGTGGAAACAGTACATAAATGGGTCGATGAAGGTGGTATTTTCATAGGCGTAAACGAACCATCAGCAGTGAATGGGTATCAGGATTATTTCAGAATGGCTCAGGTCCTTGGCGTAGATGAGGACACAGGCGCTAAGGTTTGCCATGGCAGATGGAAATTTGACGAAACAGTCATTGCAGGTCTGATTCCTGATGGAAGCGGTGTAGAAAACAAAGAGAACCGGTATCTGACAGATGGTAAGGCAACAGTGCTGTTAAGCAAAGACGGGTTACCAACGGTTACTATACATGATTTTGGAAAAGGAAAAGGAATTTATCTGTCCAGTTTCCAGATCAGTAATGAAAATACCAGAATGCTGCTGAATCTGATGCTCTATGCAAAAGACATGGATTTAAATCAGCCTTATCTGACCGATAATGCACAGACGGAATGTGCATATTATCCATGCAGTGCAAAGATGGTTGTCATCAATAATAGTGAAGAGGAACAACACACAATAGTTCGTACAGAAAATGGGGAGAAGGAATTTGATCTTCAGCCATATGAGACCCAGTTCGCAGATCTGTAACAATAGTAAAAAGCTGTCTTTTGTGTGAAGAAATTAATCGAGTAAATGCTGTGCTTATGCAAAGAATACAAAGAACAATAAGAAGTGAAAGTACAATATAAAAATTGTAAAGAACTACCGTGGAAGGAACTGCGATGGAAAGGATGGTAAGAATGATGCAGAAAGCTTTTAAAATGAAATTATATCCTGGACAGGAGGCTGAATATGAAAAACGTCATAATGCTCTCTGGCCAGAGATGAAAAAAATGATTCATGAACATGGGGGAACAAACTATAGCATTTTCCTGGATAAAGAGACTCTCACATTATTTGGCTATATAGAAATCGAAGATGAGAAACTCTGGGATGAAAGTGCAGATACAGCAATTAACAGAAAATGGTGGGATTATATGGCAGATATCATGGAGACGAATCCGGATAATAGCCCTGTTTCAATAGATTTAAAAGAACTGTTCCATCTGGATTAGAGTTGCTCTGTGAAAATGGAGCATGAGCTTTGACTCAAAGAAGAATCTGCAAAAGCAGGTACTTGTATGTCGAAGAAAGTGCTGTTAAAACAGGTGCTTTATTTCAAAGTAAATCCTACTGTTGTAGATGCTTTTTAAATGTATCTGCTAGTAATGAAAGAATAAATGTGAGGTTACGTATGGGAGAAGTATTTAATATAGACAATAAATTTTTTAGTACCATCAGTAAAATAGTGGATTGTATTTTCGTAACAATACTATGGATCGTATGCTGCATTCCGGTAGTGACCATTGGTGCAGCCACAACAGCGCTGTACCACACGGTCTATAAGACGATTGCCCAGGGGGAAGGATATGTGTTCAGTGAGTTCATGCACAGTTTTAAGTCGAACTTTCGGCAGTCCAGCATTGTGTGGGGCATTATGCTTGTGGTAGGTGCATTTTTAGGTATGGATGCCTACCTGACATGGCAGCTAAAGGCTGCTGGAGATGCAGTTGGAAATATATTTTATTTTATTATACTTTTTCTGATTATAGAGTTTCTGGTATTTACATATGCATTTCCTTACATAGCCAGATTTCAGGATGACTCTAAAAAAATCATAAAAAATGCTTTATTTCTTGCACTCGGAAATCCTTTAAAAACGATACTGATGTTGATCACCTGTGTTGTGGCAGTCTATTTGGTGTATGTAATCCCTCTTTTAGTGATTGTGGCACCAGCATTGTATATGCTTGCAATTGAGCAGTTGATGGAGAGTATCTATAAAAGATTTCTGCCACAGGAGGAAGAAGAAAAGCATTCTTATATGAATAACGAGGAAGAACAGCCGGCAAAAAAGAGAAGATTTTATCATTCCGGCAGAAATTAAATTGTTCAGAACTATTCAAATTCAGGATTCAGGGGAGGAACTGAGATGGAATATTTTGTACATGGTTGTGATTACAACCCGGATCAATGGCTTGACAGACCGGATATTCTCGCAGAGGATGTCAGACTGATGAAAAAAGCGGGGATCAATGAAGTGACTTTAGGGGTATTTGCATGGTCAGCTTATGAGAAAGAGGAAGGCGTCTATACCTTTGACTGGCTTGATCGCATTATGGATTCCATGTACGAAAATGGAATTCGGGTAATTTTGGCTACACCGAGTGGTGCAAGACCTGTTTGGATGGCAAAAAAATATCCTGAAGTCATGAGAACCAACAAAGACAGAGTCAGACAACTTTATGGTGACAGAGAGAATCAGTGTAATAGCAGTGAACTATATCGTTCAAAAGTACAGGAGATTGATACATTGCTTGCAAAACGGTATGGAAAACATCCTGCACTTATGATGTGGCATATTTCAAATGAGTTTTATGGCAGCTGCCACTGTGAGAAATGTCAGAAGAATTTCCGCATCTGGTTGCAGAAAAAATATAAGACCATTGATAAGCTGAATGAACAGTATAACAGTGGATTCTGGAGTCATCACTATAATAGCTGGGAGGAGTTGGAGTCACCATCTCCAATCGGAGAGACAGTGATGCACGGGCTTGAACTGGATTATAAACGATTCTATTCTGATCTGACCATTGATTTTGTAGACATGGAAAAACAGATTTTAAAGAAGTATAGTCCGGATATTCCTGTTACTACAAATATGCATAATCACAACTGTGGGATTGACTATGCACATCTGGGAAGAATCCTTGATGTTACCTGCTGGGACAGTTATCCAAGATGGCATTGCGGAAAAGATAAGGAAAGCGAATGGCAGCAGGCAATCTCTGCAAGTTTTGATTTTGACTACTGCAGGGCTTTAAAAAAGCAGCCTTTCTATCTGATGGAGAGTACACCGAGTAAAACGAACTGGAGAGGTGTCTGCAAATTGAAAAAACCGGGCATGCATATGCTTAGTTCACTGGAAGCCATTGCATCGGGCTCTGATTCCGTTCAGTATTTTCAGTGGAGACAGAATCGTGGAGGTTCTGAAAAATTTCATGGAGCTGTTGTGGGACACAGCGGAAGTGAAAATACAAGGGTATTCCGAGATGTCAGTGAACTTGGACAGAAGTTAAAAGAACTATCTCAAATCAAGGGATCAATGCCAGAAAGTCATGTAGCTGTTATTTTTGACTGGGTGAACCTCAGAGCACTGTATGCACAGCGTAGCCTGAAAAATGATGACAAAGAATTTACAGAAATCGTTTTTGAATATTATGAAGCACTCGTCAAAAATTATGTTACGGTGGATGTAATCAGTCAGGAAGACGATTTTACACCGTATGATCTTGTGGTTGCCCCAATGCTATATCTGTTCAAACCAGATACAGAGAAAAGAATCAGGAATTATGTTGAAATGGGCGGAAATTTCCTGCTTAGTGTCTATAGCGGTCTTGTAAATGAAAACGATCAGGTATTTGAAAGTTTTCCACCTTACGGACTGCATGATGTATTTGGTGTTTATGCAGAAGATACAGATACGCTTTGTGATGATGAGTATAACCTCATCACTTATCGAAACAGGCAATACAGAGCAAAGGATTTCTGTGATCTGTTAATCAACGAGGATGCGGAGGTATTGTCTTTATATGAAAAAGATTTCTATAAAGATAGTGCGGCAATAACCAGGAACCAGTATGGAAAAGGGCATGCCTATTATGTTGGCAGCAGAATGGAAAAGGCATTTTTGTATGATTTTCTAGGCGATATTATTCGTGATACTAAGATCGAACGAGTTTGTGAGCATGCATTTATTCCGGATGTCATGATCAAGGAACGGAAAAAGGATGGAAAGCACTATGTATTTATTCTGAATTTTAGTACACAGGAACGGACGGTGCCAGTCAATGGAAAGACGTATTGTCTGCCTGGATATGGGTACAAGGTGCTTACTTGCTAGAAATGAAAATAATTGATCTGAAAAAAAGCATTGGTACGCTTATGGATGTAGAAGGAAAGCTGGCAAACAAGTTGTACAGAAACAATCGCTGAGATCGATAAGAACGATAAAGATCGATAAGAACGATAAAGATTTATAATAACGATACGAACCAGTGAGGGAATTATGCAAAATGAAGCAAAAAATAATCATATACTGGAAATTCCAGGAGAGGCCGTAAGTTCTGAGAGCATCCTTCTTTTATGGAAGAAAGCACAAGAAGGAAAGAAAGATATTACATACCAGATCTATAGGGATAACAGACTGGTAGCAGAAACGACAGAGACCAGTTACCTCGTAAAAGACCTGCAGGCAGATACAGTATATGAGTTTGTGATAAAAATTGATGGAATGCAATATAGCAATGTTGTCAGTATGGCGACCGAAAAGGAACGGGTGCGGATTAGTGTCAGGGAAACTGGTGCAGTCGGAGATGGATTGACTGATGATACTGAGGCAATACAGAAAGCCATCGATAGCTGTCCGGTAAATGGCTGTGTCGTTGTTCCTGCGGGCACATATGTGAGCGGAGCATTATTTCTCAAGAGTAATATGGAGTTTTGTGTTGAGAGGGGAGGCTGTCTTCTAGGAAGTACAAAATTGGAAATGTACCCAGTGAGAAGATACCGTTTTGAGGGAATCGAGACGGATTGTTATTCCAGTCTGCTCAATATTTGTACAGAACCAGCGGAACTTGAAAAAGCAAAGGCATGTAGGATGGGAAAGGTAGAACATGTCCGGATAACAGGTCACGGTGTAATTGATGCCAGTGGAAGTCAGCTACGGCAAAAGGAGCTTACACAGGGAAAAGGAAAGCCTGGAAGGGCAATCTGTTTTGCATGTACAGATGGTGTTTATTTTCAGGATATTACTGTAAGACAGTGTCCTGCATGGTGCGTACATATGATTTACTGCAGGCATGTAACATTTTATGGGATAGGCATATATACCAAATATGATGAACGGGGCAAAAAATATCCGGGCATTGTAAATGGAGATGGATTAGACATTGATTCCTGCAGTCATGTACAGGTACTTCACAGCCTGATTGCAAGTGAGGATGACTGTATTGCAATCAAATCAGGAAGAGATTTACAGGGACGGGAAATTGGGATACCTTCTGAAGATATTCTGGTGTCCGATTGCCGGTTCGAAAGTGGATTCGGAGTCGTGGTGGGCAGTGAAATGTCAGGCGGCGTCAGAAATGTTCTCGTACAGGATTGTATCTGTAGAAATGTTTATAGTGCGGTGAGCATAAAAGTTCCTCGTGGACGTGGTGGTGTCATTGAAGATATTTGCTATGAAAATATTGACCATGAGTATACACAAGAACTGACCGATTGCAAATGGTTCCGGGGAGCAATTTATCTCGATATGTATTATGGTGAGGAAAATCCGGATCTGGACCGAGAAGAAGTGACGGAGGCAACACCAGTAATTAGAAATATCAGTATCAGAAACGTGCGAACAAAGACGTCGGGAGGCTATGCTGTATATATGGCAGGACTCCCGGAAAGCAGGCTATACGGGATAACAATGGAAAACGTGCAGGCAGTCGGGGAAAAAAACTGCAGAATTGTCCATACAGAACTGGTAAATGTAGAAAATGTCACAATCGATACAGATATGAAGCAAGTGGAAAATGTCACAAGTGCTACCGGTCTGCGGCAAGTGCAAGATGTGCACGATCAACATCGATTAAAAGGAAAGGAAGAAGACGATGGATAGACTGAATGGAAAGACAATTTACGGGTTTGGAGATTCCCTTGTTGCAGGACATTATTTAAAGATTGGTATGCTGAATCATGTTGCAGAAAAGCATCAGATGATTTATACAAATTACGCAGTAAATGGTGGAACCATCATACCAGATATTGCTTTGAAGATTCCAAATGTCATTCATGTATGGGACGTTGCAAAACAAATTCAGGAAGCATCGGCGCAGGTACCTGATTTCATCTGTTTTGACGGATTGACAAATGATGCATTTCCAGTAGTAGCGGAACATTTTATTGGGGAAATTACCAGTCGATTCAGCGGCCAATTTGATACCACTACATTTTGCGGCGCATTTGAAAATATCTGCTTTCAGTTAAGAAAAAAATATCAGAATAGTAAAATCTTTTATGTATCTGTGCATCATATGCCGGGCCGACAGGAAAAAATACAGGATCAGCTGCATGAACTGGCAGAAAAAATCTGTGAAAAGTGGGCGATTCCGGTTATTGATGTGTATCACAAAGGTGGAATCAATACCTGTATCGAGGGAATGTGTAATGAGTTTTCCTATGATAATGACAAATCTCTGACAGGTGGAAATGGTACACATTTGAACGCAGATGGATATCGGAAATGGTATGCACCAATGATCGAGACTGCACTGCTAGGTTATTGCAACGCAATGGATTAATGGACGAAGCAGAAAAGAAAAATGCAATTAGAATTTGTGATAATGAGTCAGAAAACTTTGGAAAAAGAGAGGGAGCGAATCAATGTATCAGGCAAGCGAACACAGATATGACAATATGAAATATAACCGCTGTGGTAAGAGCGGGGTAAAACTGCCGGCAGTATCACTGGGATTCTGGCATAATTTTGGATCGAACGGTAATTTTGATAATATGAAGGCAATGTGCTGTACGGCCTTTGATTGTGGCATTACGCATTTTGACCTTGCTAATAACTATGGGCCGGAAAATGGAGCAGCAGAGGAAAATCTCGGTCGGATTCTCAGAAGTGAGTTGGGTGCTTATCGTGATGAACTGCTTATTTCGACGAAAGCCGGGTATGGCATGTGGGATGGTCCCTATGGAGACTGGGGCTCAAAAAAATATTTGGTCGCAAGTCTGGATCAGAGCCTGAAAAGAATGGGGCTGGAGTATGTCGATATTTTTTATCACCACAGACCAGATCCGGAAACGCCACTGGAAGAGACTATGCTGGCTCTGGATGGAATCGTAAAGAGTGGTAAGGCACTGTATGTTGGAATTTCCAATTATAATCGTGTACAGATGGAAGAAGCGGTCAAAATACTGAGGGAGCTAAAAACACCATTTATTATTAATCAGCGCAAATACTCGCTTTTTGAGCGCAGTATCGAAGAAGATGGATGTAAGAGTGCTGCTGCGAAGCTGGGATGCGGAATTATAGCATTTTGCCCACTTGCGCAGGGAATGCTGACTGATAAATATCTGCATGGGATTCCGGAAGACAGCAGAATTAAAAGGGGTTCCCGTTTTCTGCATGCCAATGATCTGACGGAAGAACGTTTGAATAAAATACGTGCACTGAATGAGATCGCAGCCGACAGGGGCCAGTCACTGGCTCAAATGGCACTATCCTGGGTATTAAAGGATGATGAGATCACAAGTGTGCTGATAGGAGCATCCAAGCCAGAGCAGATTCGGGAAAATATAAAAATCTGTAATCATACAGGATTTACGAAAGAGGAACTTGAGAGGATTGAAAAAGTGTGTGGATGAGGAAGCACAGGAAATAAAGAAAGGCATTTGCTATGACAACTGATATGACAAAGGGAAGACCGGTCAGATTATTGATTGGTTTTGCAGTCCCGCTCATGATCGGAAATATCTTTCAGCAGTTTTATAATTTTGTAGATACCATTGTTGTTGGCAGATTCATTGGAGCAGATGCGCTGGCTGCCGTTGGGACAACAGGGGTCGTTATGGGTGTGATGAATTCCCTGATGATGGGGCTGAGCGTAGGCGCAGGTATCGTAATTGCCCAGTACTATGGAATACATAATCAGGAAAAATTACGAAAAGCAGTGGTGGCATTGATAGAACTGGTTGCGGTGCTGACAGTTCTGATTTCCATACCGGGATTTTTTCTGACACCAGTCATTTTAAAACTGTTACAGGTACCAGAGCAGATTTTTCAGGATGCAGTCACCTATTTAAGAATCTGCATTGTTGCAATGTTTGGCATGACCGCATATAACGCGGCGGCTTCTATTATCAGGAGCATTGGAGATTCCAGAACACCACTTCTGGCAATGATCGTGTCCTCCCTGGTAAATGTGGTATGCAACCTGACATTTGTACTCGTCTTTCATCTTGGAGTCGCAGGCGTAGCCTATGGAACGATAGTGGCACAGGTCGTTTCAGCGACAATCTGTATTACACATCTTGTCAGGGCAAGGAAACAGCTTGCGCTATGTCATCTTGATTTTAAGCCACAGATGGATATGCTGATGATCATTGTAAAAGCAGGTATTCCAAGTGCAGTGCAGAGTTCGCTGATTTCACTTGGTGGGATGAGTGTACAGGGGCTGGTCAATACTTTTGGAACAGAGACAATGTCAGCTTATGCAGCTGTTCAGAAAATTGATTCCATTGCAATTCAGATCGTGGTAGCAATTGGTAGTGCACTGTCTGTATTTACAGGACAAAATATCGGTAGTGGTAATTTTGAAAGAATTCGGGAAGCGTTGCATCGTACACTGGTATTGATGCTGGTATCCTGTGCCGCAATTGCCATCATGGTACTCTGCTTGAAACAGCAGCTGTTATCCATATTTCTTGATCCAGTCGAAGCAGCAGAATCTATCAGAATTGGTTGTACTTATATGACGATCATCGGAATCGCCTATATTATCGCAGGCATTATGAATAGTTATCTGAATCTGATCCGTGGTGCGGGAGATGTCAATGCTTCATTTCTGGCCGGGGTCGCAGAAATCACAGGACGTATTGTTTTTGCATATCTGCTGGTGCAGGTAGCAGGAGTAACGGGAATTTGGATCGCTACACCGCTTTCCTGGGGATGTGGATGTCTGTATTCTGTATACCGGTATTATTCCGGTAAATGGAAAACAAAAAAATATTGTTAATTGGCATGGCAGGTCAGAAATGGCCTGTCATTTTTGTGCGCCAAGAAGGACAACTTTTGAGAAGGGAGAGGTATTGTAATACAAACAAAGTCACAGTTTGTCAAAGCTTAAAAAAGTACTTATTATTTTGCATGAAATTTGAATATCTGCAAATAATGCTACTGGAGCCGGATATGCTATGAACAGGCCGATCAGGAAGCAAAGTCTGTTTGTAGAATTTTCAGGCTCCTTATTAAATAAATGACTAAGAACATTACACTATAAGGGCACGATAAATTAAGAACAAGATTAAAATAAAAGGCAGGGAATGCAGATGTTTACACAACAAAGACTGACGAAAGCGTATAAAGATGCAAAAGTGAAGTATTTCGATGAGAATTCCAAGTATATCTTCTTTAGCGATTGTCATCGTGGAGATGACAGTATGACAGATGAGTTTGCACGAAATCAGGTCCTTATGGTCAGTGCATTGCGCTATTACTATAAAAATGGTTTTACTTATGTAGAAGCAGGAGATGGTGACGACCTGTGGGAACACAAAGAATTTAAGTATATTAGGGCAGCACATACAGATGTATTTACAGCTATGAAGGCATTTTATGACAAGGGGCGTATGATCATGCTCTACGGAAATCATAACAATATGCTGAAAAACAGAGTATATGTGAAAAATCACTATTATCATTTTTATGATGAATATGAGGATAAGATCAAGCCGCTTTTTGAGGGAATGGTACCCATTGAATCGTTGTTGTTAAGGCATCGTAAGACGGGGCAGGAGATTCTGACCCTGCATGGACATCAGGGAGATCTGATGAATGATCAGCTTGCGTTTATCAATATGCTTCTACTACGGTATTTTTGGCGGTATATGCATCTGGTCGGATTCAAAAATCCTGCAAGCCCTGCGAAAAATATGTTAAAAAGGCACAAGGTAGAAAAACATTATAATAAATGGCTACAAAATCATAAGATCATGTTGATTTGTGGACATACACACAGGCTGAAATTTCCAAAGCCGGGGCAGTTGCCATACTTTAACATCGGCTGCTGTCTGCATTCAAAGGGAATTACAGGAATTGAACTGGTCAATGATCAGGTCATGATCGTGCAGTGGAGGGCACAGGCGGATGATACCGGCGATCTGCGTGTGGTCCGCAATGTGATTCGGGGTCCAAAACCGGTCAGCTATTTTGACAGGAGAAAAGAGCAGAAGAAATAACAAAAGAAAAAGAGCAGAAGAAATAACATTTTTCAGTTCCTCATTTCGGTGTATAATATAGGTGGAAAATTATGTCGATATATGTAATAATTGACAGTACTTACGGAGAATAGAAATGAGGATGATTGGGGTTTATGAAATTAGAAAAATCGAAGGCAGTTACTAAATGGCTTAGTCCGAAGAAAATCAGATTTATGCCGATTATATATTTTATACTGTTTGTTTCGGTAATGTTGTTTCTTGCTTATACAGAGTTTCAGGACAACAGGCCACTGCCTGTTACAGAACAGGTCAAACTTATTAAATTTACGGGAACCTATCAGACCGATGAAAATGCGGAACCAATACCGTTGACGCCAGAGACAAAGATCAATGCAAAAGAGGTCCCACAGATCATTTTAAAGGGACATTTTGATAGAGATATTCCAGCTGGACAGGAGTTAATGATGTATTTGTACCGTGTCAGAATTATGATACGGCAGAATGGTGTATTAATTTACAGTGATGGAATCGAAAATGATGACAGTATTGTCAGAACTGCGGGTATTAAGTGGGGCGCATTGAAGAGTGCAGGAATTCGCTCAATGGATGATGTGGAAATTGTAATCAGTCCTGTCTACAATACGAGTTACCAGCAGACTTATGATCGATTCTTATCTTCTCTTTACTTGGGAGATTCAGATGGACTTCTTCAGCTGCAGATGAAAAACAATTTATGGAAAATGCTGATTTCACTGGCAATTTTTATTTTGGGATTTGCACTTCTGGTTTCCACGCTTGTTTTGAGATTTATGAAGGTGCCTGTTGCCAAGGGACATTTTCCATGTGGTTTGTTGCTGATGTTGAGCGCTATATGCTGTTTTATTGATTATAACTATATAACGTTGATCTTTTCGGATGCATACATTGTAAATATCAATGATATTCTGGTGCAGCTGCTGTTCGGAGAATTGCTTCTGATCTATCTGAAGAGTTATATGGTGACACCGGAGTATATTAAGATCTGCAACTGTTGTATCTTTTTATGGACTTTTATAATTCTGCTATTTTGTCATCTGCAGGCAACTGGTACTGCGGATAGTGTGGAGCAGACAGAGATGCTTGTTTCCATTGTTGTAGTTCTGATTATCATTGAACTTTTACTTTTGCTCGTGGATTATGATCGCTATAAGGAATCCAGAACCAAATATGTTCTGCTTTCAACGCTGATTCTAGGGGTATTGTGTATTGTTGAAGTTGTGCACTACTACATAGCAAATTATTACTGGATCATTCTGTTTCAGATGGGAATGATGCTTTTTACGGTCGTACAGTTCGCAGTACTGATGCAGAATACAAAAGAGGGCATCGAGGCATCGCGAAATGCACAAAAGATCGAAGCACAGTTGACCCAGAACCGGATCGCGATGATGCTGAATCAGATCCAGCCACATTTTCTCTATAATACAATTGCAGGTATTCAGGAATTATGTCTGCAGGATGCGACGAAGGCAAGTGAAGCTTTGCGGATCTTCAGTAGATTCCTACGAGGGAATATGGATTCCATTTCAACAACAGAACTGATTCCATTTCAGATCGAGCTGGAACATGTCAAAAATTACTGTTATCTTCAGAAGATGCGTTTTGGGGATGAACTGCAGGTCGTATACGATATTCAGGAGGAAGACTTCAGTCTGCCGGCACTGGTCGTTCAGCCCTTGGTAGAAAATGCAATCCGATATGGAATTGAGGAAAAAGAAGACGGTGGAACCGTTACAGTTCATACTTGGAAAGAGAATGAGAACTTCTGTCTCTGTGTCGAAGATGACGGAGTGGGATTTTCCACGGATACACAGGGACATGTAATTGGACAGCATAAGGCACGGAATCATGTGGGACTCAGTAACATAACAAAACGAGTACAGCAACAGTGCGGTGGAAAAGTCACAGTTACCAGTCAGCCGGGAATTGGAACAAGGGCAGAAATCCGAATACCTGTAAATCAGGCAAATGAGGTGGCTCTCTGATGTTTCTGATAGCGGTAGATGATGAAGAACTGGCAAGGAAAAGTCTTGTCCGAAGTTTAAATGAAGTATTTCCGGATGATGAGATAGCGGGATTCTCCAAAGCGGAGCAGGCAATAGCCTGTGTAAAGGAAAAGAAGGAAAAAGGAGAAGTAACTGCTTACGCATTTCTGGATATAAAATTAAGAGGCATGAATGGAATTGAACTGGCGCGGGAAATTAAAAATATCAGTCCGTTCACAAGAATTCTGTTCGTGACTGCTTATAATGAATATGCCTATGAAGCATATCAGGTTCATGCCAGAGGCTATATCTTAAAGCCTGTGGATGCCATGACCATCAGAAATAATCTGAGGGAGCTTGAAATTGACTGGAAAAAAGAACCGGATCTGAATCAGATCACGGACAAAAGGCTGTATGCGGTCACATTTGGCTGTTTTGATGCATTTGCAGATGGAAAATCGCTTACCTTTGAAAGGGCGAAAGCCAAAGAACTTCTGGCCTATCTGATCGATAAAAATGGAGCAGGAGTGACAAATGCACAGATTGAAGCAGCACTATTTGAAGAGTCCAATGGAGAGAAGAGAAAAAGTAAATATGTCAGTAAGATCATAGCAGCATTGATGGCAACGTTAAAAAATACGCAGCTGGAAGATGCAGTGATCAGAAAAAGAAATTATCTGGCTATTAATAAAGAAAAAGTGGACTGTGATTACTATCAGTTCATGAAAGGCGATATACATGCGGTCAATTCCTATCAGGGAACCTATATGGAGAACTATGAATGGGCAGAAATGACTGCGGCATCTCTGGAATTTGAAAAGAATGGCAGGTTCAGACAATAAGTCTGGACCTGTTTTTTTGTATATACAATAAAACCCCCTGTTATACAGGGGGAAGACGTCAAACTT
>CAJMQE010000026.1 GCA_905215405.1 uncultured bacterium | reverse complement strand
TATTATTGAATTTTCAAGGTGCATAGGCACTTATTCAAGTGCGAAGTTTGAGTAAATATATTTATGCTTTCTCATATTTTAGCGCTATTTACTATAGGTTTTGAAAGGAGAATACATGAATTTAGCAATTTGCGATGATGATGTAATGTTATGTCATACTTTGAGGGATAATCTTTTATCTTTTGCAGCAGAGGAAAATCCAATACAGGTGGATCTGTATCATAGTGGAGAAGAATTTCTGGTCGGATGTAAGCTATGTAATTATGATGCTGTTTTTTTGGATCTTTATATGAAGGGAATGACAGGATTTGAGACAGCACAGGCAATGTCGTCCAGGCATATTAAGACATATTTGATTTTTCTTACCTCTAATAGTGCACTTGTATATGATAGCTTTGAATATCAGCCTTTTTATTTCCTAAGAAAAGAGAATTATTTGGAAGTATTGCCAAAAGTAATGGGGAAACTAAAGGCTGTGATGCTTCAAAATGGTATATTTATGCTTGATAGTAGAAATGATAGTGAGCAAATAGCAATTGAAAATATATGTTATGTCATGAGTGATAAACATAATGTTGTGATAAATACTACAAAATACAGTTATGAAGTCCGGAAAAGTATGATAGAGACAGAAAAGCAGCTATTGCAGTATGATTTTGTCCGCATACATAAAAAGTATCTCGTTAATTTAAAGTATATCAAAAAGGTAAGCATGCAGGAAGAGTATGTATATCTCTTCAATAATATTAAGCTAGATATGAGCAGACGTAGTAAAAATAGTGTTTTAGAGAGTTTTAAGCAATATCAGCGGAGGATGAAAAGAATATGAATGATTTATTTGAGCGGTTCATGGCTAACGGAACAAATACTTTTGGCAGAGTTCTGTTGCAGATCATTCTTTTGCAGATTGCCTTAAGTTTTGCTGTAGCATTTAAAAGAAATTCGAAGGAAAAGTATAGAAATGGGATCGTGCGTAGCCATAATCAAAGGCAAATAAATAAGAATGGAAATTATGTCGTATGTGAGATAACAGCGCTGTTGATTATGATTGGAGGTAGTCAGTATATTGATGAGAAGAAAGCTCCTTTGTATTGGATCATAGTTTTAAATTTTATAGTTATAAGTGCATTTGTGTTGGTTGTTGGAAAATTGAAGTGGCAATATGCGATTATAACGGCTGGTCTTACAACAGCCAGTCTGATTGTTTCAATGTCTGCGGTTTATTGGCAGGGGTATAAATGGAATGACAATACTATGATGCAGTCGGCTGGTATTTGTTTTCTGATATTTTTACTGATCGATTTAATCCTAAATAAACAGACTTATAAGTTATCTGGAAGAGAATGGATGATATTGATAGTTGATGGGATTGTTTCTATTGGAATTATTTTTTCCCAGTACAAAATGGGAGGAGAAAAGCCGACTGTAATTAGTATAGCAGGAGCCATTTTTAATTATGGAATATTAATATATCTGATATTTCAGATGAAGGATGCACAGTTAAGAGAGCAGCAATATTTAGAGATCGTTAAAGCGAATGATTTGCAAAAACAATATATGGAGAGTGTTTATCAACTGGACGAGCAGGCAAGAAGAGTCAGACATGATGTAAAAAATCATATTAATACAATAAATATGCTGCTAAAAGATGATGAACATGGTTTAGAGCGAACTAGAGAATATATTGCCCAATATGCAGATAGTACGTCTATTATGCAGGAATATGTAAAATCAAAGAACCAGGTTGTTAATGCGGTAATAAATTCTAAACTAATGTATTGTAATGAACACGAGATATGTACATCAGCATCAGTAGATCAAAATGTAGACAGGCTCAGTGATGTGGAATTGTGTTGTGTACTGGGAAATCTTTTAGACAATGCAATAGAGGCTGAGTTAAAGAATCCAAAAGGACAAAGAAATATTGATATCAGCGTGACCATGCATGAAGAGGTAATGGAAATTCTTATTAAAAATAGAATATTAAGTTCCGTGCTACAAGCAAATAAAGATCTGAAGACGACGAAAACGAATTTGGCACAGCACGGTTTTGGTATGCAGAATATCAGAGATATTGTAAGTAAAAACGATGGTTATCTGGATATTTACGAAGAAGGAGAATTTTTCTGCTGTGAGGTTAGAATATAAATAAAACCGTTCGTGCCTGCCGGATAACCATTGGTGCCACCCCCTCTTTTCAATTGAAGTATCCAGAGGTATATTTTTATTAGAGGGCTGTTTCAATAGTATATTGTAGCAAAATGGAGGTTTAAAAATGAAATTAAAAAAGAACAGAAAAAATCTAAAAAACAAGGTTGTTACAGGTTTTATGGTTGGAGCAATGATGGCGATGGCTGTTACACCAGTATTTGCCAATAATTATCATGATTCAGATTTTGCATTTAATTTTGGAAATGGATACTGGCAAACAACACCAGAACGAGTAAAAGAAGATGACTCATACGTTTATATGAACTGTACAAGCTCAAATACACCTGGAGACTCTTATGATGCCTATGTATGGGGATGGGACACAGATGATAATCGAGATTTTGAAACGGGAGGTCCTTATACATATTACGAAGGTACAATTCGCAAAATGACAAATTATGTATATGAAAATGATGGAGATTATGCATATATTAAGGCACGTCATTCGGGGGCTGGAGACGGAGTATTTAGTGGTCTCTGGAGTCCTGATAGTATCTAAATAAGTCAGCTGTAATTGAAACAGCCTTTATTGAATAAAAGGAAAATAATATGAAAAAAAAGTTAGTTATAGTTTTGTTTTGTGTAATGCTACTATGCTGTTCCTGTCAGAAATATTCAGTAGAAGATGCAATTAATAAAGATGATAATCATTCACTTGTTAGTAATGAAAAGCAGACGAAAGATATCAGTGATGCATCAGTAAATGATATAGAGGATCACACAGATGAGGAAATTGATGGTGATGCAGAAGATGCAAAGGTATCCGAAGTTGAGAAAGGACAGAGTTGTACATATGGTGGATATGAAATAAGTATAAGTGATGTCTGGCGAGTAGAGAAAAATTTATTAGCATTGGATGAGATTGAGGGGAGTACAGAATTTAGAGATTTTATCGTAAAACAGAATAATTTAGGAGGAACCCAATCATTTAAGGAAGATGGTTCTTATATCAAAGGTGGAGTCCAATATATTCTTATAAAATTAAAAATTAAAAATATCTCGGCAACTTCAGATAATAGAAAAATTAATATATCACCGTTGCTTTTTAACAAAGATGGAGATAAAAAGTATACTAGAATTACATCGGGTGAATCATTAGGGTTTGATCAGTATAAAAGTTTAGATTCTCCAGAGATTCCACATAAAGATGCACTGATGTATGAATTTTCCGATGATGAGGAAATAGAAACAGTTGTGGTTATGAGAGTTGGAAGTGCGGCCGGGGTACTACGTAATGTATATTTATTCAGTGGATTTTTAAACAGTAAAAATGGCCTGGGGGACAATAAAATTCCAGATGGAAGTTATATGTTAAGGCTTGATTTAGTAGATAATAAATATAATAAAGCTGACTAATTAGCAAATAAAGTCGACTAATCAGCAAATACAGTAAAGGTGGGGAAAAGAGTGTGAGAGAACAATTAAAAATAGAAGCGGAGCGCGTTGTCAAAGGCAAGTTTATATGGCTGTCGCTGGGAATTGGTTGTATGATTGCGATTGCTCAGATCATATTTGAATTATATCCATATGCAAAGAATCCTTTAGCATATTACAATGGACATAGTGGATTACCATATTCTGTATTTCAATTTTGGATTGGAATGAATTTTGCAAGTCCATATAAAGAGACGTTCTTAACAATATTTCCAGTTTTAGCAATGTTGCCATACGCATTGACGTATCATTCAGATATTAAAAATGGATATATAAAGAACATTTTTACAAGAAATAAGAAAAGAAATTATCTAATTGCTAAATATATTGTTACTTTTACGAGTGCAGGAATTGTTGTAGTTATTCCATATGTACTTAATTTAATAGTTGCTCTATGCTTGTTACCGGCATTGAATCCAGTGAGAAATGGGCAGTATATGTCAGCAGCAAGCATGATTCAGAATATATTTTATGCAAGGCCTTTTATATATATAATGATTTATTTACTTTTTACATTTCTTTATGCTGGTGTATTTGCAAGTGTAACACTTGCGGCAACATGTATTGTTGAAAATGTTTTTTTACTCAGTCTGGTGCCTTTTCTTTTGTGGTATGGGCTCGGTATCGTTTCATCTTTTTTGGTCGTACGGTATCAAATGGGAAGCATAAATCCTATGCAACTATTAGATATGTCTCAGGCTTATGTTGTACAAATGAGAAACGTAATAGGAACAGTATTAGTGGTCGGGGGAGTATCTGCATTGATATATTTTAGAAATGGGGTGAAATCTGATGTTTTATAGGAGAAAGAATACAGTTCTTGGTATTCTACTTGTATTGTGCTTATTGGGGATCGGTACAATCGGTTATTTCATCTATGATATTAATCAGAGATTTCCCAACGTTTCAACAGTAGAGAGATATACCGTATCAAATCCTGCAAATGAAAATGGGTTGGAAATTACACCGCTAAGTCATGGCGTTTATACCTATGAACAATATCATGAGATTTACCCGAATTTTACTGAATTTGATAACTTAGTAGATAGAGATATTAATACATATAGAATTATTGTGTTTCAGGTCAGATATCAGAATAAAACGGATCAGACACTGCAGTATGAAACGGATGGATATAATATGATTGCTCAAAAGAGTGGATTGAACAATGGAATAATCGTACAAGGAACTTCATCAATGAATACAATCGAACCTGGAGAAGTACAGGATGTTGTACTGTCAACAGTTGCAATCGCGGGATCTTTGATAAAACGTAGCAGTCTGAATAAATTAGAACAAGATAATTTTGTATTGGTATATTGGTGGTATCCGGTACAAAAAGAATTAGTATTCGAATAAATGAGGAGCTTATGAAGTATAAATCAATTTTGAACAGAGTAGACGCAAGCATTATTATAGTATTTATGATTGCAGTGCCATTATATATATTTATGGAATTAAAAATGAATATGGCAGAACAAAATGTAGAATATTGTTTTAATGATGCATATTGCTATGCACATGAAAAAGGGATTTATTTAATACTTCCGTTATCACAGTTAATTATTATTAACAAAATGAAATATGAGTTACGGATGGGAGTTCTGGTTCGTATCGGAAATATGAAATTCATGTGGCTCAGAATTTGTAAGAAGATCACTCGAATCGCGGCAGCTTTGACAGCATATATATTTGTTTGGACAACAGTTTATGCGGTATTAAATTGTAATTTAGTATGTAACTGGACACAGGATAACAGTAATGCATATTTTATTTTACAAAGACATGTCGATAGGAATGTGAATGTATTATTTGTAGGTGGCATTTTTTTATTACTGGTTTTTACAGAGATCGTTGTTACAGCAATGATAATATTAATCATTTGGTGGTGGCTAAAACAACCATTATATGGCTATGTTTTCATGATAGTCCTTCTTTTGCTGGAAAAAAGAATATATCCACCGGTTATACAACTTTTTTTCAGTAGAATGAATTTGGAGTGTACTGAGTTCTATTATAGAGGAGCAAATTTTAAAAATCAGTTTGTATTTCCATTGATATGCATTTTAGGAGTTTTTTTCCTTGGATTTGCGATTTTTAGAAGAAAGGATTTATTGCAGAAAGAAGTGAATTTATGAGGAAAAATAAATCAATAATAAATCAACTTAGAGCAGAACTTGATCAGGGTATTTTAAAAAGGTGGTATTTGTTTTTATTACCAATTATAATTTCAGCGGTATACACACAGGTATTTTTTGATTGGTTAAACAGCTTTAATAAATACTCAAATCAATTTTTGCTAGGATCATTTGGTGATGCAGTTATTTATTTGTTTAAGGGAATAGAAGAATATGTACCAGGTTCAGGAACTCCATTTAAAGTGCCAGTACAATTCTTTCTAATAAATATCGTGTTGGCTGTTTGCATAGGAAACTATGCTTTAAGAGATATTCAGGGATATGGAAAACTAAAATTAGTCAGATGCCAGTCCAGACTAGAGTGGTGGATCAGCAAGTGCATTTGGAATTTATGTAGTGTACTGGTATATTATTTGTGCATGTTTATTGGAGTAGCAATTATTTGTATTCTGAATAGTAAGGAGCTTGATACAGGAAGTTTATCGTCAGTAATGAAAGCACATCAATCGGTAATTATACAGTTATTTATATGTGATAATCCTGAGAGAATAAATCCGTCTCAGGTATTATTGACTGCAATATGCTTGCCTGTATGTACATCAGTTATGTTGTCACTTGTACAGATGGTTTTAGAATTTTTTACAGTGCCATCTGTTAGTTATATTACTTTAGTAGCTGTGAGTATCTTTTCAACATTTTATATGAAGTGGTTTATGCCTGGAAATTATATGATGATATACCGATTGAGTCCAATCAATCAGAATGGAATCAGATTTGCAAGTGCTATGTACATGAATCTGTTAGGCAGCGTCGCAGCTTTTTGTGCAGGCTATCTGTTTTTTAGAAAATATGATGTATTATCAATAGACAAATAATGTAATTGTATATGAATGAAAGCTAACATTGGAGGGAGAATCTATGAATACGATCGAAATAAAAAATCTATATAAGAAAATTAAGGGGATAGAAGTATTAAAAGATGTCAGTCTTAATTTTGAAGGTGGAAGAATTTATGGATTTAAAGGAAAAAATGGGTCTGGTAAGACAATGCTTATGAGAGCTATTTGTGGTCTGATTATTCCTACAAGTGGAACAATCACTATAAATGGTGAAATATTAGGAAAACAGATTTCATTTCCGCGAAGCGTAGGTGTATTAATAGAAAATCCTTCATTTATTCCTGGATATACTGGAATTAAAAATCTGCAAATGTTAGCCTCCATTCAAAATCGGATAGGGGACGAAAAAATTCGTAGTACACTTGATGAGGTCGGGCTGGATCCAGATGATAAACGTAGCTATAGAAAATATTCACTTGGAATGAAGCAACGGCTTGGAATTGCGGCTGCGGTTATGGAAGAGCCAGAAATTGTGATTTTAGATGAGCCTATTAATGCATTGGATGAAAGTGGAGCATTAAGAGTGAGGGATATTCTGAAAGAGCAAAAGGAAAGAGGCGCAATTGTGATTCTTGCATGTCATGATAGTGAAGAATTAGAACTGCTTTCCGATGAGATTATTCATGTGGCAGAAGGTCGGGTGTCTAAGGAAGAGCATGTAGATTGATAAAAAATAGCATTTGTGGTCAAATAAAAGAATTGGTCACAAATGCTATTTTTAATTTATAGCCCAAAGTGGGACAGATCAATCATACAGATCAGTTCACAGATTTCGTCTACGGGTTCAACAAATCCCTGACAGACCCACAGGGTAATGACTTCGATATAGCCGCCCACGATATAATGATAGATGTAGCGGGCTCGGGTATAACTGAGATTATCGTACTTGGTAAGCCAGGTCTGGATCGTTTTATCTTCCATATAGTGAAGCGCTTTCTGAGCAAAATGATAAATGCCTTCATTGGTGTGAATAAAGCACTGGAGCTTTTCGCTATCTCGAATGGTACACAACAACTTTTCCATATATTCTACATTCTGGCAGCTGTCACCATCTACGTCAGAATAGTTTGGGTGAATGATCTCATCTATTACAGAGTCCTCTGTTTTCTCATATAAATCAGTAACATTCAGATAATATTTATAAAATGTGCCGCGGTTGATCTGTGCCCGGGTACAAATATCAGTGACAGTAATTTTATCGACTGGTTTTTCGTCTAATAATCCAAGTAAAGCTTCCATAATTACTTTCTGTGAGTAACGGGATCTTAGGTCCATTGGCTTGTCATTCATAAAATTTCTCCTTTTTTGTGAACACTCCAGCTGAGAGTGTCTAATATCTGACACAACTAAAAAAATTGTATATTGAACTCTATACACGTGTATTATAATATACACTTGTTCATAAAATCAATAGCTGATTTTTGAGCATGTTTTTTATGATGCCATTAAAATTAACAAAATTAAAATGAAGATTTAGGGTTATCTGTATTTACTGGTCTTATGAAATGTGATGAAGGAGAAGGAGAGTTTAGTGTGGAAAAGGTTTCAGAATTTATAGTTAAACAACGAAAGTGGATACTGGCGTGTTTTGTTGTACTGGTGATTGCCAGTGGCATAGCGTCTACATTTGTCAATGTCAATCATGACATGGTACAGTATCTGCCAAACAGTTCATCGGTCAAGCAGGGTGTTAACCTGATGAGTGGCGAGTTCGAGGAGTCAACATCGATTTCGGTGATGTTCGCGGATCTTGGCTCAGATGAAGAAATGCAGCAGGTGGCTGATGAACTGGCAGATATAAAGGATGTCAGCAGTGTCACTTTTGATGCACAAAGTGATAGTAATGTAAAAGACGGTTATGCGTTATATACGGTCAATATTGATGGAAATGCATATGACAGCAAGGCGCAAACGATTTTAAAACAGATTCAGAAAGAGTATGCAGACCATGAAATGTATGTGGCAGGCAGCGTCGTGGATCAGGCAGAATCAGCAAAAGGGTTATCGATGTTATTTACTGTTGCATTAAGTATTTTGCTGGTCATTCTTTTTATTATGTGTCATTCATGGTTAGAACCTTTTATATTCCTGATTCCAATTGGGATGGCTGTCATGATCAATTCAGGAACAAATATTATGTTCAGCAGTATTTCATCGATGACATCCTCAGTTGCTTCCATATTGCAGTTGGCGTTGTCCATGGATTATTCATTTATGGTCATGGAACGCTACAGACAGGAGCAAAAGCTCAGTGAAAGTAAAGAGATTGCAATGCAGAAAGCACTGGCACATGGATTTGTTTCAATTTCAAGTAGTTCAGTTACGACCATTGTCGGAATGTTATGTCTTGCATTTATGAGTTTTACAATTGGTAAAGATATGGGATTTGTTCTGGCAAAAGGTGTACTGATCAGTCTGATTTGTATTTTCTGTGTATTACCAGCACTGATTCTGATGTTTGATAAAGTGTTGATGAAGACGAAAAAGAAAGTACCTGTTTTCAGGATGAATAAAATCGCAGCATTTTCTTATAAATTCCGCTATGGAATTCTGGCACTGTTCCTTCTTCTTCTGGCAGGAAGTTTTGTGATTCAGGGAAAAGCGGGAATTACTTATGCAGTGGAGTCCAGTAATGCAGGAAAAGAAAAGATTGAAAGCGTATTTCCAGCAAAAACATCACTGGTCGTTCTTTATCCGAATGAGGAAGAAGATAAAATCAGTGGTCTGATACCGACACTGGAGGGACTGGATTATGTGGATGCAGTCAGTGGTTACGGAAATACACTTGGAAAGACATTTACAGCAGAGGAAATGGCAGAACAGGCTGGTATGGGGCAGTCACTGGTAGAGCTGATCTATTATGATTTTTTTACGGGTGGTGAAACTGGAACAATCAGTGTAGCTGATTTTGTTGATTTTATCCAGAAGGATGTTATGACAGATTCGCAGTTCGCTGATTATTTTGATGAAGATATGAAAAATCAGCTGGACAGTATGGCAGCGTATACAGATCCCGCTGAAGTGACACAGGAACGTAGTGCAGCAGAAATGGCAGATCTTACCGGAATGGACGCGGAACAGATGAAGATGATGTACCTGCTCTATTTTAGTCAGCAGGACGATATCGCTGTGGGAAGTATGACAATTCCAGAATTTGTGTCGTTCTTGCAGAATAATGTACTGACGCAGGATACCTATGCATCTATGCTGGGAGATGATGTGAAGAATCAGATCAGTATTCTGGCTGCATTTACGGATCAGGATCAGATCATGCAGGAAAAGAGCGCAGTTGAACTGGCATCCCTTCTTGGAATGGATGAAACTTCGATTCAACAGATCATGATGCTGTTTTATAGCAAAAATGGTGGTGCAGACGCTGGTAGTATGACGTTACCGGAATTTGTGTCATTTATTAGAAATGATGTTATAAACGATCCTCAGTTCGCGGCATATTTTGATGCGGATACGCAGGCACAGATGAATATGTTGGCTCGCTACACCGATGCAGATGCTATGCAGCAGACACAGAGCATCAGTGGAATATCAGATACATTTGGTATTGACCAGGCAGTAAAACAACTGATGATGCTATATTACAGCCAGAATGGAGGCATTAGCGCCGGAACGATGACACTGCCAGAGTTCATCTCATTTATTCAGAGTGATGTACTGACAAACCCACAGTTTTCTGGAAGTTTCGATGATGCTGCAAAATCACAGATCCAGATGCTTGCAACATTTATAAATCGGGAGCAGGTACTGACGGCTGTGGATGCAGCAACACTTTCATCCATGACAGGAATGGACGTGAACACCGTTGGACAGTTATTATGTATGTACTACCAAGTGCCACAGCTTACAGAACAGACGAAAATGTCAGTTTATGACTTTGTGACATTTCTTCTGGGCTCAGTTGTGACCAACGAAAATTATGCACCAATGTTCGATCAGACAACGATTGTACAGCTAAATACAGTGAAAAATGTGATGGATCTGTCTATTTCAGGTACTGCATTTGACAGTGATCAGATGGCAGGGGTACTAGGCATGGATGCAGGACAGATTCGGACTTTATATTATTATAATATTGCGCAAAATCAGGATACATCGGATTGGCAGATATCAGCAAAAGAATTCCTTGACTTTATTGTCAATGATTTGTCACAGAATGCTACATATAGTGGAATGTTCGATGCAACAACGATGAGCAGTATGAAACTCGCACAACAGCTGATCAATACTAGTATTGCACAGAGCGCACTTTCTCCACAGGATATGGCTTCGCTGATTGGAATGGATTCGTCATTACTTACGCAGCTGTATTATTATCGAAGCGTTTCTATCGGAGATACCAGCAACTGGACGATTTCTGAATATGATCTGGTAGGATTTTTAATTCAAGATCTTGCCAATGATCCACAGTTTTCAGGAATGCTCGACAGTAGCACACTGACACAGCTTACGCTCCTGCAGAAGATAATGAATGCGACGATTGCACAGATCGTGTACAGTTATGAATCTATGTCCGATCTGATTGGCATGGATGCAGATAGCCTGAAAATGTTATATCTTCTAAGAAGTCTGGAACAGGATAATCCAGAAAAATGGAAATTGTCCTTACAGGAAATGCTTCACTATTTGTTAGATGATATGGCTGATAATGAGGCTTACGCAGATGAATTGAAAGATATGGATCTCTCAGAATTAAAGGTAGCGCAGAAAATCGTGGATGCAGTTGCAGATAATAGAGAACTGAGTGCAGCAGAATTATCAGAACTGTTGACAGATGTCTCAGATGATCTGGATTCAGATACGGTAGAATTATTATATATGCTCTATGCAAGTCAGCAATATGATCAGGAGCATCCACAAACAGTTCAGAAGGTTTCAATGGATCAGCTTTTTGACTTCCTCGTAAATGATGTCTTGAAAGATGATCGTTTTGCACAGTTTTTCGATGAAGAAACAACGGATCAGCTGGTGAGTGCACGTGATACACTGAAAAAAGGAAAGAAATCACTGGTCGGTGAGAATTATTCCAGACTGATCGTAACGACACCATATGGTGGGGAAAGCGATGAAGTTTACACACTGATCGATCAGATGAAAGAGAAGCTGGATGGTGTTGGAGCGCAGTATTACATAATTGGCGATTCTGCCATGTCAAAGGAACTATCTGGTTCGTTTGCACAGGAATTGTTATTTATTACACTGCTGACAGCGGTTGCCATATTTATTGTAGTAGCCATTGCTTTTCGCTCTATTTCAATTCCAGTTATCCTGGTTACAGTCATTCAGTGCGCAATCTTTACAGCGATGTCTGTGGCATATTTCCAGGGCATCAGCACTTACTTTATCTGCCTTCTGATTGTGCAGGCAATTCTGATGGGTGCAAGTATTGATTATGCGATCCTCTATACATCGTACTACAAAGTGGAGAGACTGGATCATTCCATTAGAGAGTCAATTGCTGCGGCTTATAACGGCGCAATATCAACGATTCTGACATCAGCTTCCATTTTGGTCATTGTTACATTTGCCATTAGTAAAGTATTAAGTGACCCAACAACATCACAGGTATGTGCGACAATTTCTAAGGGTGCGCTGATCGCGACGATCCTGGTTATCTTTGTATTGCCATCCCTTCTTGCGGTATTTGATAAATTTGTAGTCGGCAAACAGATAAAGAAGCAGTAAATGAAATTGTGAAATAGAAAAATACACAGCTGAACCGGGTAACAGCGAGAGAAACAGTAGAATGGATAGCTGAACCGGGTAACAGCCAAACACTAGAATGGATAGTTTGATAAGGTAATTAATAAAATAGATCTACAGAAAAGGAATGATAGGAAACGTATCATTCCTTTTTTTGTGTCTGCATGCAAAGAGAAAAGACGTCGTTGAACCAGCATGGAAAATGAGCAATAAGTAGCAAAGGAAAAGCAATAATTGAAAGGTAATTGCATGGGAAAAACACTATATTGAACTTGTAGGCAGAGCGAAGCCAGAGTGTAAGACAGAGTGTAAGACAGAGGGTAAGACAGAGGGTAAGACAGAGGGTAAGACAGAGGGTAAGACAGAGGGTAGGGCAGCACCAAGACAGAGCGAAGCCAAGATGTAATCAGAAAGCAGAAAATGTTAAGAATGGGGAGTGAATTGTTATGAGAGGACCAGTTGCACCAAAGGATCCAGAGAAGCACAGACCGTTTTTCTATATTATGAGGGATAAGCAGGTGTTTGGATCAAAGCAGAAAGATGGAAGCGGGGTGCAGTTTATCTATGAAAATGATGGACGATTGTTGTGCAGTGCACAGATCGTTGGAAATATTACTGGAGAACGGGAATTAGAAATGTTAAAGACAGTAAAGGGATTTCGACAGCTTGTACATAGTATTGGAGTTTCGGTGGAGATGCCTGAAAATGAAGATCCGATAACTTTTCTATTTCAGATGTATGGAAAGAAAGATCTTTACGGAGGGGGAACCAGGCTATCGATGCAGGTAGAGCCGAATGGTGCTGAGCACAGACTATATTTGGCTGATGCCAACTGGATGGCGGATGATGAGGAACCGGGGCAGATCCGATTTATTTTTCAGGAGCCGGAAAAACTGGCGAGGGTAAATGTCAGATTTTACTTAAACGACGGTTTTTTGGCACCTGAGCAGGATGGAGAAGAACCTATCGATGAGAAGGCTGTTGGCTATCAAAATATGATCGCAAGGTCGTTGCTATCAAAAGGAAATCTTTTTAGAATGCAGAAGGCAATCAGAAAAGCAGAAGAAGGGGAAGATGTTACTCTGGCATTTATCGGCGGGTCGATTACGCAGGGGGCAGGAGCGATACCGATTCACACGGAATGTTACGCATATAAGACTTTTCAGTTATTTAAAGAAAGGTTTACCGGACCACATTCCGATAGAAATGAAAAATCTGAGGAATCCGTGGCTGCAGATGAAGATTGTAAAACTAAGAAGGCAGGGGTTGGAAAGAACCATGTGCACTTACTAAAAGCTGGTGTTGGTGGAACGTCATCGGAACTTGGGATGATCCGTTTTGATAGGGATGTGCTGAGAAATGCAGAAAAACCGGACATTGTAGTGGTAGAATATGCAGTTAACGATGAAGGGGATGAGACACATGGAGATTGTTATGAAAGTCTGGTCAGAAAAATACTAGCATTGCCATGGAGACCTGCTATTATTTTATTATTCATGGTGTTCGCAGACGATTTTACACTGCAGGAGCGTTTTGTTCCAATCGGGGAAAAATACGATCTACCAATGATTAGTATACGGGATGCAGTAACGCAGCAGTTCCACTTGACGAAGGAGCAGGGCAGGGTGCTGACAAGAAATCAGTTCTTTTACGATAGATATCATCCGACCAATGCAGGCCATACAATCATAGCAAAATGCATGGATAATCTGTTCGCAGCGGCACAGGAGATGCGCGCAGTTGGTCTGATTCCGGTAGATGTCACAGAGGAATTATTACAACAGGAGCCGGTCATCGGAAAGACATTTGAACAGGTAAAATTACTGGACCGGGCCGAAAAATATGAGAATGCAAAAATACGTTGTGGTGGATTTTACGGAACGGATACAGATTTACAATGTGTGGAGATGGACGATCAGCTGACGATGATACCGGAATTTCCTCATAACTGGATGTACGATGGGACGCAGGAAAAGGAAAAGGGGGAAAAGATGACAGAGCAGAGTTTTCGGATGAATATCCGGTGTAGGGCACTGCTACTTGTCAGTAAAGATTCCGGTGAGCTGGATGCTGGTAGAGCAGATGTCTGGGTCGATCATGAATATGTCCTGACTGCTGATCCACATTTAAATGGATGGACACACTGTAATCCGTTGATTATTCTCGAAGAGGCGGAGAGCAGAGAACATGAGATTGAGATTCGTATGTATGACGGAGATGAGAATAAGAAGTTCACGATCCTTGGATTTGGTTATGTGCGCTAGTATTTAGCACTGCTGATGCAGGTTGAAATTGTAGATAGGATTGTTTTCATAATAATATAATTTATCATTTCAATTTATCATTTCAATTTATCATTTCGTAATTATAAAATTATTAATAAGGAGGTAGAACAATGGTCATTGCAAAGAATCCAATTCTGCCGGGATTTTATCCAGATCCGTCCATATGCAGGGTGGGCAATGATTTTTATATGGTGTGCTCCAGTTTTGCTTATTTTCCGGGAATTCCGATTTTTCACAGTAAGGATCTGGCACACTGGGAACAGATCGGCAATGTGATTGACAGGCCGGAACAATTGCCAATGGGCGAGGATTGTGGCGAAGATGATACTTCACGCGGTATCTTTGCACCGACGATCCGTTATCACGATGGTATGTTCTATGTGGTCGCCACGAATGTAAGTGAAGGCGGTAATTTTATTGTAACTGCAAGGACAGCTGATGGGGCATGGTCAAATCCGCATTTTCTGGGAGAAAAGGCAGCAGGAATCGATCCAAGTCTTTTCTTTGATGAGGATGGTATCTGTTACTATATCGGAACCCGACCAAATCCGCGCGGCGTCAGGTATAACGGTGACTGGGAAATCTGGATGCAGAAAATTGATCTGGAGCATATGAAGCTGATCGGTAAGGACTGGGCGATCTGGAGAGGCGCATTGCGGGAGGCTGTCTGGCCGGAAGGCCCCCATTTGTATAAAAAGGGCGGGGATTACTATCTGCTTCATGCAGAAGGTGGAACAGGATCTGATCATGCAGTCTGTGTAGCAAGAAGTATTCATCTAACAGATAGGTTCGTGGGATGTCTGTCGAATCCGATCTTTACACATCGCAATCTGGGCAAAGATTATCCTGTGTGTTATACAGGACATGGAGATTTGACAGAGGATGGATTCGGAAACTGGTACATGGTCCTGCTTGCATCCGCTACCTGTCAGCAGCATACAAGTCTGGGACGGGAAACATTTCTTGCCAAAGTGACATGGGAGGACGATTGGCCGGTAATTAATGCGGGAATCGGAAGACTAGAAGGGAAAGTGGCAGTACCGTTGCAGCCCACTCATTTTGTACAGGAAGTTCATACGCAGGATTATTTTCAGTTCTTTGAAGATAAGCTGGACCCAAGGTTTATCGGATTTTCAGGAATGGAGAACTGGTATTCCTTAAAAGAACGATCTGGTTTTTTACGGCTTTATGCCAGCAAAAATACTGTTCATGAGAATAAAGAGGTATCGTTTCTTGGAGTACGACAGAAGAGCTATTGCTGCCAGGCTGGTGCAGGTGTTGATTTTTGCCATCTAAAGACCGGAGAAACAGCTGGGCTTGTTCTGATCCAAAATCATCAGAATTATCTGGAAATGGTAGTCTGCAAAGGCAAAGAAAAGGATAAGTTTATCATTAAGAGCTGTACAAAAGGAATTGCAAGACAAGTATCTGAAATACAGCTTGCATCGCAACATGAACGAACAATGCTGAAAATTCAATTGCGAACAGAAAACCAGCGGGCACAAGTTTGGATCTGTTCAGATGATGAATGGAAGTGCATAGCAAATCAGGTTGATCTGCTTTCCTTTACGACAGAAGAAGCAGGTGGTTTTGTGGGATGCACGCTTGGCTTGGTCTGCTCTGCAAATGGGAACAGAGGAGAAGGATATGCGGATTTTGCATGGTTTTATGTCAATGGCACGCAAGAGTAGTAAATGCGAAAAGCAGCGAGAACAGTGCAGTAGTGGAATCATGGAAGGTTGCGGTTCATATTTCGATATTGTGTCGGAGTGCACTGACGGATCAGTTTGAACATACGGATGAAGGCTGACAGGCTGGAAAAACCGGAGTTTAAAGCGGCTTCGGTTATGGACATCTCTGGATCGGCAAGAAGTAGCTGTGCATGAGCGATCCGTTTTTGATTAAGATATTTATAAAAAGTCATATTGGAGAACTGTTTGAACAGCCGGGTGAAGTGATATTTGCTGAACCCGGCTATTTGTGCGATAGAATCCAGAGAGAGGTCCTCTGTACAGTGTTCGTCAATATAATTACAAATAAATAAGAATTTTTCGGTATATTCTTTCTGCTTTTTATTGCTGACGTCAAAATGCTGGGTGTTCTTGGAAGCGTTGCGTCCGATCAGTACAAAAAATTCAAGAAGCTTTGCATAAATGGCAGCTTCCGCTAAAGGGTTGTTTGCTTCATTTTCGGCATAGATCTGTTCAAAAAGTGTGTGAATTCTGGCGTAGATCTGTGGAGAATTGGATGGTGTAATGGTTATGACAGGGGATATCAGACTCAGAACAGACTGGAACTCTCGAATTTCGTTGAGCATGGTGATCTCAGCCTGAAAAATGATCCTTGTCCCACTGGAGGGGGCTTGCAGAGCGTGAATGACTCCGGGACAGATGATGGCAATGTCTCCATCAGCCAGTGTAATTGTTTGATCATCCAGACCAATCGCATAGCCATTGCGAACCGGCATAATGATTTCAATCGGTGTGTGCCAGTGCATAGGATAATCTTCCGATTCTGAATTCAGAAATACACGAAGGTTGGCATTGCGCTGGTAAAGAACAGTTTCATGAATCCCATCCAATTTTTCTATCATAATTTCCCCTCCATTTTTTAACTTTCCTTAGAATATTTTAATACGAAACAGGCAAAATAACAATCACGACAGTACGGATACAGATAGCAATTTTTGATAGTTCACAGGCAATAATTATGAAGAGCTTCAGTCGGGTTTCTGTTACATTAAGGATGAGCTATGAGATAGTAGAAATAGTGAATAAGGGGGTAAAACAATGAGTAGACAGACTAGAGAACTCGCACATAAATTAGTGGAACAGATGACCGTAAAGGAGAAGATCAGTCAGATGTTATTTCAGTCACCAGAGATCAGCAGACTTCATATACCGGCTTATAACTGGTGGAACGAAGCATTGCATGGTGTCGCCAGGGCAGGAGTCGCAACCGTTTTTCCACAGTCGATTGGACTTGCAGCAACTTTTGATACCGGTCTGATAGAGAAAATTGCAGATATCATTTCAACCGAGGGACGGGCAAAGTTCAATGAGTATGCAAGTCGTGGAGATCGGGACATTTATAAAGGGCTGACTTACTGGGCACCGAATATTAATATTTTCCGGGATCCGAGATGGGGAAGAGGACATGAGACATTTGGTGAGGATCCATGTCTGACAGCCAGGCTGGGATGTGCCTATATCAGGGGAATCCAGGGCAGTGACCCGGATCATCTGAAAGCGGCAGCCTGTGCGAAGCATTTTGCAGTGCACAGTGGACCTGAGAAACTTAGACATCAGTTCGATGCCAGAGTTTCTGTGCATGACCTTTTTGATACGTATCTTTATGCATTCAGTCGATGTGTAAAGGACGCAAAAGTAGAAGCGGTCATGGGAGCTTATAACCGGGTGAATGGCGAGCCTGCATGTGGGAGCAGAACACTTTTACAGGATATTTTAAGAGAACAGTGGGGCTTTCAGGGGCACGTAGTATCTGACTGTTGGGCAATTAAGGACTTTCATGAGAATCATCATGTGACAACAACGGCAGAAGAGTCGGCTGCTATGGCAGTCAACCATGGTTGTGATCTGAATTGTGGCAGTGCATTTCTCCATTTGTACGCAGCTTATGAACAGGGAATGGTTACGGAAGAGGCAATTACACAGGCAGTAGAACGACTGCTGGATGTCCGGATCCGCCTGGGCATGTTGAAAATATATCCATCACCATATGAACGTATTTTGTATGAGGTCGTGGAGTGCAAAGAGCATGTGGAAACCGCACAAAAGGCAGCAGACAGAAGTCTGGTCCTTTTAAAAAATGAAAATAAGTTCCTTCCGCTGCATGCAGATAAAATTCACACAATTGCAGTGATCGGGCCAAATGCGGATTCCAGGGAAGCGTTGATTGGAAATTACACAGGAACCTCTTCTGAATATGTGACACCATTGGAAGGGGTCAGAGAATATATACAGCAAACTGGCGCTGATATCAGAGTACAGTATGCGCAGGGATGTCATTTGTACAAAGAACAGGTAGAAGGTCTTGCAAATGCAAAAGACCGTTTTACAGAAGCGGTTGTCATTGCGGAACAGGCAGATGTTGTGCTGATGTGTCTGGGGCTGGACGCCACGATAGAAGGGGAAGAAGGAGATGCTGGAAATGAATACGCAGGCGGCGATAAGCCGGATCTGAATCTGCCAGGATATCAGCAGGAATTACTGGAGAGAGTGGTAGCGACAAAAACACCAGTCATTTTACTCGTTCAGGCAGGAAGTGCACTGAATCTGGAGTGGGCACAAAAAAACGTGCAAGCGATTCTGATGGCATGGTATCCAGGTGCACGTGGTGGAAGAAGTATTGCAAGAGCATTATTCGGTGTATTTTCTCCATGTGGGAAGCTGCCGGTCACATTTTACCAGGGCGCACAGAATCTGCCGGATTTCTGTGATTACAGCATGCAAAATCGTACATACCGGTATACGGACTGTCCGGTCCTTTATCCATTTGGATATGGCCTCTCCTATACAAATGTTGTTTATCGTAAGGTGAGCGTAATGGGGCAGCAATTGCAACGGACTATGACGGATGAAAAAGAAGCTCAACAGATAACGACTGATGGCAAGGAACCGGTAAAAATTATGGTTGAAGTCGAAAATACAGGCAATTTTGCAGTAAATGAGATTGTTCAGGTCTATGTTAGATACCGACTGGCAGGAGCGTGTGAGCCGGGATATCAGCTGAAAGCATTCTCAAGTGTGGAACTGGTACCGCAGCAGACAAAGCAGGTAACGTTACAGTTGGAGGACAGAGATTTTGCCTATATTACAGAAAAAGGCGAATGTCTGGTCAGACCTGGGGAGTATGATATTGCAGTTGGAGGCGGACAGCCAGATCAGAGAAGTGCTGCATTGACCGGGGTAAAGGACCAGATCCTTTCAATAACCAGAACAGGCGAGGTAACACCGGTGGAATACTGAGGAAAAGACTGCATAAATATAAAGATAGAACGGTGGTTGTCCACACAAAGGCGGCAGAAAACTACAGATGAAGAGATGAATAGAGGAAAAGGTAAAAATATATAAAAGATCGAATAAGAGGAGGAGAGCAAAAGATGATGAAACGCAAGAATGGGACGGATATGACGACTGGATCACCAACGAAGCATATCTTAAAATTCGCATTGCCGTTGCTGATCGGAAATATATTTCAGCAGTGTTACAATATGGCGGATTCTGTCATTGTAGGTAATTTTGTGAGTACAGATGCACTGGCAGCCGTTGGAGCCTGCGGTTCCATTAATTTTCTGTTTTTCTCTCTTTGTCTGGGATTGTCAATGGGAGTCGGAATCATGGTTTCCCAGCATTTTGGTGCGGGGCAGGACGAGGAGGTAAAAAAGACAATTGGAAATGCGTTGTATGTACTGATTCCAGCTGCTTTGGTGACCGAGATAGCGGGGCTTTTACTGGCGCCCCAGATATTGAGACTGCTGTCCACGCCACAAAATGTACTTGGGGATGCAGTCTGCTATATGAGGATCACCTGCGCGGGAATTCTCGTGATCGCGGTGTATAACGGAGTCGCAGGCATATTGCGGTCACTTGGAGATGCCAGGACACCGCTGTATTTTCTGATTATATCCTGTGTGATCAATGTGGGACTGGATCTTTTGTTTGTGCTGGTGTTTCACTGGGGCGTTGCAGGTGTTGGCTTTGCAACGGTGATCGCACAGGCCATAACCGGACTCGTTATTCTTATCTATGCCTATAAACGAAATGAATACTTTCATGTGGGAAAAAAGAATCTGCATCCGGATGCAAAAATAATCACAGGATCATTCAAACTCGGTATACCAATTGTACTGCAGAATTCCATGATCGCAATATCCTGTATGGTCCTGCAGAGCGTAGTCAATAGCTTTGGAAATATGATCATGGCTTCTTACACTATTACAGGGCGAATCGAGCAGATCATCCAGCAGCCATATGGATCTATTTCTATGGCATTGACCACATTTACAGGGCAGAATATAGGCGCGGGTAAGCTGGATAGAGTCAAACAGGGATTTCGGCAGTCGGTCATAATGGTCCTGGTATTCAGTCTTGTCATGCTTGCGGTGATGGCCGTCTTTGGAAAGCAGATCGCTGGTCTCTTTGGTAAAGATGAAGAAGTCATTCGGACAGCGGGGAAAGCATTGCTGATTACGGCAAGTTGCTATTTTGCACTGGGAATGATCTATGTGCCGAGAGCAATCCTGAATGGCAGTGGAGATACGGGATTTGCGATTATCAACGGGATGACAGAAGTAGGCAGCAGAATCATTTACTCTAATATTTTTACCAGAATTCCTTTTCTTGGATACTGGGGAATCTGGGTCACAACAGGGGCAACATGGATAACCACTTCCTTGATCTGTCTGATCAGATACAGAAGCGGGAGATGGAAGAAGAGAAAGGTGGTAAATAATGAAAAAGATTGAACTTGCAGGGCAGAGTCAGTGCTGCACGATCGTTCTGGATAACGAGTGTGCTCCTGGAATCAAAAGAATCGCTGGAAAACTGGCAGATGATTTTAAGATGGTCACAGGAAAAAGACCTGAGGTGGCATCAGAAATAGTGCCTGTACGGCAGGTAGTTTTTATTGGTACGCTTGGAAGCAGTGTATGGCTGGAGCAGTGGGGGCAACAGAAAAAACTGGATATAGAAGCGGTTCAGGGGAAAAGAGAAGTGTTCGGAATTAAAATTGTGGACCATCCTTGGGATGGCACAGACCAGGCACTTGTTTTATATGGCAGTGATAAGCGTGGCACGATTTATGGAATCTTTCATCTTTCGGAGTTGATCGGTGTCAGTCCGCTTGTCTACTGGGGAGATGCAAAGCCACAGTTCAGAGAGAGGATTGTGCTAGATCAGTCTGTAGAAATGATAGCAAAAGAACCATCAGTCAGATATCGTGGCTTTTTTATCAATGATGAGTGGCCTTGTTTTGGTAACTGGACGATGAATCATTTTGGCGGGTTCACGGCAGATATGTACGATCATGTATTTGAGCTTTTACTCAGGCTGAAAGGTAATTATTTGTGGCCGGCAATGTGGTCGTCGTCTTTTGCACTGGATGGACCGGGCGAAGAAAGTGCCAGATTGGCAGATGAATATGGTGTGATTATAGGCAGTTCCCATCATGAACCGTGCATGCGGGCAAGTGAAGAATGGGATAGATACAAAGGAGAAAACACACCATATCACACGGCATGGGATTATACAATCAACAAAGAAGGACTGTTAAAGTACTGGGAAGATGGGTTAAAACGGAGTGGAAAGTATGAGAGTATTATTACTATGGGAATGCGTGGTGAACGCGACAGTACTATGCAGGGAACCAACAGTCTGCAGGAGAATATTGAGATCCTGAAAGATATCATCACTTGTCAACAACAGCTGGTAGAACGGTATGCCAGGTCGGAAAATGGGGAAAAAAGGCCGGAACTGCTGGCAATCTACAAAGAAGTCGAACAGTACTTTGAAGGCAATGAAAATGTTGTTGGGCTACGTGATTGGGAAGGCCTGAAAGATATCATTTTGATGTATTGTGAGGATAATTATGGGAATATGCGTACATTGCCAGATGAACAGATAAGAGGGCATAAAGCAGGGTTTGGTATGTATTATCACCTGGATTATCATGGATCTCCGGTTTCCTATGAATGGATCAATACCACTCCACTGACAAAAATCTGGGAACAGATGACGGAAGCATATGAATATGGCATCAGGGAGGTCTGGATGGTCAATGTGGGGGATTTAAAAGGAAATGAATTTCCACTGTCATATTTTATGGAACTTGCCTATGATTATGAAAACTGGGGAGGGCAGGCAGTCAATAGTACAGATCGATTTACATATGAATGGGTACGTAGGCAGTTTGGCGAAGCAGTAGAAGATGAGCTGGTAACAGAAGCTGCACAGCTGTTGACAGAAAGTGTGAATTTGTTAAGTATCTGCAGACCGGAGGCGCTAAAGGCCAGTACTTATTCACCGTTTTCATATGGGGAGGCCGACAGGATAGCAAAAAAGGCAGACAATCTTAGTACACGAGCGGATCTTTTGTTACATAAACTGACGGGGGTGAGCAGGAAAGCCTGTAAAAGCATGCTATGGTTTCCGCTGCAGCGCGGTATGAATCTTCTATTGATGCAGATTTATGCTGGTAAAAATGCACATTTTGCAAATCAGGGTAAAAATATGGCGAACCATTATCACGATCTGGTAGCTGAAAACTTAGAAAAAGATCGTACTTTATCAGATAAATTAGGCTTAGCATTTCAGGAAAAATGGCGCGGTATGGAATTGGGAGCGCATATCGGATTTACAAAATGGAATGAGGATGGCTGTCAGAATCCGTTGCGTATTACGGTGGAACCACTGGATCATGCACAGATGATCGTTTCGCGCGCAGACCGGGAGGAAATAGCTGTAAAGAATTATGCTGGACCAGAGCAAATCGAGATTGTGGATTTTTGTTACCCGGAATCAGAACGGGTCGAAATTGAAGTTGCCAATGGAGGAAAAGATTCATTTTTCTGTCAGGTCGAGCAAGAGCCTTGTGACTGGATTACGGTAAGTTGGAAAAAGAAAGAAATCAGAGAACAGGAAGTTCTGATACTGACTTGCAGACGTCCATATCTGCCAATAGTTGAGGCGATTCATAAAATCATTCTCACCGATGGTGATGGGCAGTGCAGGGTAGAACTGCTTGTACATGGGAAAAAGACAGTGCTGAACAGAAAGCTGTTGGAAATACTGAGAGAGCAGAGGACAGAAATGAGTGAGCGGATCGAAAGTACAGAAAGGACAGAAAGATCAGAGAGAATCGAGAGTTCAGATAGGGCAGAGAGAATCGAGAGGACGGAAAGATCGGATGTACTAAGAAAGGATGAAGAACAGTTACGAAAAAAGAATCATCAGAAAGAGAACGTTTTTCTGGAGGGGATGGATGGGTTCGTAATAAAGGCGGAACATTATACCGATCTGAAAAATGGTTCCGGAGGAGAATGGAAAGTGCTGAAAGGATATGGAAAAACAGGAGCAGGGCTCAAAGCATTTCCAGTGACAGAAACATTTTCGATGGGCAAGGGACCAGTGGTGCAATATCAGTGCGTGGCAGAGCATACAGGACGCTATACGCTTGAAGTGTGGTCTGCACCTGCCAATCCACTCAGACATGGAGGTCGGCTCTGTTTTGGTCTTAAGCTCAATCGTGGCCCGGTACAGAAAATACCAACAGTTGGTGCGGACTATGAAGGGGGAGAACCTGAAAATCTAGAATGGAGCCTGGGGGTTGTCAATCAAATCCACAAATGCAAAATTCCAGTAGAGCTGGTGAGTGGGATCAATACGATTGATATCTATGCGATTGATCCGGGATTTGTACTACAGGAACTGCTCCTATACAGAAAAGCACCGCAGCCATCCTGTCTCGGACCGCAGGAAAGTGCGCGTCTGCAAGGTTGTCTGAAACTTGGCAGTGTGGTAAAATAAGAACAGATATGATTGTGCGAAAGATAGTAAAAAGGGTGAACAAAACATAGGGGGCTGCAATTGAACAGATTGCTGAAATATATCGGGAGATGCATGGATAATTACCGGATCAGGAAAAAACTTCTGGTGTTATATATGCTTTGTGTACTGGTTCCGCTGATCGTGACAGACAGCGTAGTTATTTACATAGTACTTCATACCGAACAGATTTCTAGGCGTCATGAGATGCAAAATACGGCAAATGCGGTGCAGTATAGTTTCTGCAGCAGTATTGAAACGGTAGCGGCGCTTGGAAAACGAATCTATATGAACAAATATGCAGATGATTTTCTGGATAAACAGTACAGTAGTGCGATGGAGTATGTATCAGATTATCAGGATTTCTTTAAGGGGACATTATTTGAAAATAAAGTCGGAATGGACAATGTGTTGCTGACGATGTACAGCGACAATGATACGATCGTGAACGGTGGTGAGGTCGATCAGCTTAAGGAGGCAAAGAAAAGTAACTGGTATCAGTATTTATCAGGTTCAGGACTTGACAAAGCTTTGTATTTTGATTATGACGACAGCCGTGCACCTGCGGTGGCTGCAAAAAGAAAGATCTTCTTTTTACAGAAACTAGGGTTTTATAGTGATTCGACGCGTGAAAAAGTGTTAAAGGCAGAGCTGGATTATGGAAGTGTTATTCGGGATCTGAACCGGATGAATTATAACACCGAAATTTATATCTGCTGGAATGACAAAATTGTTCTGTCGAATGGAAAACATGCCAATGTCGGGCAGGATTTCGAACCATTTACCCAGTGGAGTCAGGTCGGCTATTCTCAGGATATTACACTTTACGGGATCACACTGAAAATCTATGTGCTCCAGTCTGAAGCAAAAGTGATCAGTGAGATCATAAAAAATCTGCCGATCCTTTTACTGCTTGTCATGTGCAATGCAGTGTTACCGATTTTTATGATGCGTGGCATCAACCGCTCTTTTACAACAAGGCTTGGAGAACTGTCAGAAGTATTTAACCATGTGGAGGGCGAACAGCTGCAAGAGATCACAAATGTGCGTGGAACCGATGAAATCGGTGATCTGATGCGTAATTATAATAAAATGGCGGTAAGGATCAATTCCCTGATCGAGATCGTCTACAAGAACCGGATTCAGGAACAGGAAATGATGGTGGCAAGACAGAAGGCAGAACTGCTGGCACTTCATAGCCAGATCAATCCACATTTTCTGTTCAATGCACTGGAGAGCATTCGTATGCACAGCATCATCAAAAGGGAGCTCGAGACGGCTGATATGGTCGAAAAGCTGGCAATCATGCAAAGACAATATGTAGAATGGGGAAATGATCAGGTAACGGTGGAAAAGGAACTGGATTTTGTGCAGGCCTACCTGGAATTACAGAAATACCGCTTTGGAGATCGGCTATCTTTTGAGCTGGATGTTGAGAAACGTTGCAGGGAGTGCAAAATTCCAAAACTCTCAATTGTGACCTTTGTCGAAAATTCCTGTATCCATGGGATAGAGAGTAAGACTACGCCGGGCTGGATATTTGTCAGAATCAGTATACAGGACGGATGTCTCTGTATGGAGATAGAGGACACCGGTGTGGGAATGAATGAAGAAGAGCAAAAAGCACTTTTGGAGAAAATGAGAGGGGCAAGTATTGAGATTCTCAAAGTCGGAAGGGTCGGAATCGTGAATGCCTGTCTTCGTCTGAAAATGATATCACAGGATGAAGTTGAGTTTGAACTGGATGGAGAAGAAGGAGTCGGGAATATTGTCAGAATCCGGATTCCGCTTTCCTATGTCTGAAAGGTGTGAGGTGGAACAATGCAAAAAGTTTTGTTGGTCGATGATGAACCATTTATTCTGCAGGGACTGAAAGTGTTAATTGAATGGGAACAGGAAGAATTTGAAATTGCCGCAACAGCTTCTAATGGGGCAGAAGCATTAGCGTATCTTCGTGAAAACAAGGCAGATCTGATTATTGCAGATATCAATATGCCAGAGATGACAGGACTTGAACTACTTGAAAGAATTCGCATGGAGAAGCTTTCAGAGGCTTATTTTATCATTCTGACCGGTTATGCAAAATTTTCATATGCACAACAGGCCATCCAGTACGATTGTATGGATTATATATTAAAGCCGATCGAAAAGAAAGATCTGATCCAGGTATTACATAAAGTACTGACACGCAGTGAGCATGTGATCCAGAGAACAAAGACCGGAATGAAAATGGAGCGTGCCTATCTGGCAAGAAATATGATCGCAGTGATTATTGGCAAGTTCGATGCAGTGAATCTGCAGTATGTAAAGGAGCATCTGCGTGTATCAGAAGGAGTACGTTACGTGGAAGTGGAACTGGACAGCGGGCAGATAGAGGAGGAGATCTCGGATGAAGAAAAGAGAAGTTATCAGAGAAAACTCTATGATGCCTGTGTGGAATTTCTAAAAGAAGACAGCAGACACTGTGTATTTGATGTTTCCGGGCATGAAAAGATCTATGACATCGGATTTGTATATTGCGATTATATGGCAAGAGATAATCATGTCACAGAGAAAGAATATCTGCAGAGCTTTCTTTCTTATCTGCGAGGTGTAGTAGGGCTGCCTGTGATCACGATTGCCGGGAAGCGGGTCACAGATATCAGTCAGATATCAAAATCCTATGGTACAGCATGTATGCTACGGTCCTTTCAGGGTTTTCGGGCCAGAAAGGATATTTATTATTACGAAGAGGAGATACAGATAACCAGCAGGGGCGGAATCGTTATCTGTAAGAAGAGTCTGGACGACCTGTTAAATGCAGTGGAACAGAATAACCACTCCCAGATCATACGAAGCGTGGAAGCGTTTTACGGGGAAATGCAGCAGTTGGATGTGACGGGGGATACCATGAATCTGAATATCAATTATCTGTTGTTTCAGTTGATCCATCTGGCGACTCAGCAGGATGATTGTGTCAATCAGGAAGAAATTCTAAGATTCATCAGTGAAAGTTCTTTTGAAAATGGAATTATGCGTGGCAGCAAGGCACATTTATCCAGGTTTGCCTGTGAGTATGGAGATTATCTGGCACAACTTCGAAAAAATGTATCCCATGGCGTTCTGAGCTGTGTTGAAAAAGATATACTTAAGCATTTTTCAGAAAATATGACATTAAAAGGACTGAGCGAGAAATATTTTGTGAACAGTGCCTATCTGGGACAGATCTTCCGGAAAAAATACGGCCAATCGTTTAAAGATTATCTAAACCGGTACCGGATCGAGCAGGCGTCTGCAAAACTTCTGCGGACAGACGAAAAGATCTATCAGATCGCAGAGGATGTGGGCTATCACGACCTGGATTATTTTGTGAACCGGTTCATTGCTGTGAAAGGCTGTACCCCGACAAAATTCAGAAATCAGGCACGCAGTGTAAGCGAGTAAAAGGATACGCTACAGCAGTAGGCGGTTCTTACGAAGGATAATAAGAAGCAGGATAAATCATGGAAACAAAATCTATAATTTATCCTGCTTTTTTATATAGTTCCTCAGATTGTAAATGAGCTCAGACAAACTAAAATAGTAAGAGTAAGGAAGGTAACAGAAGTAACACAAATTTATGCAGGGGGTAGCGTATATGAAAAAAAGAAAACTTGTTGGTCTGCTTCTGACAACGGCATTAACAGCATCGCTTTTTGCCGGATGTGGAAAGACCACGACCACCACGACCAGTGATGGTGGAATCAAAGAGTTCACTGCATTTTTCGCAGTGCCGGGCTCAGAACTGAATGACGACAATGAAATCCAGGATATGATTGCGGAAAAGACCGGTGCCAAGGTAAAAGAGACATGGCTGACTGGTCAGTCCGCAGAAGAAGCAGTCGGAACACTGATTGCAGGCGGTGAATATCCGGATTTTATCGATGGTAGTACAGGAATGCCGCAGCTCTATGAAGCAGGAGCGCTGGTAGCACTCGATGACTATATTGATAAATATCCAAACATTAAAAATTATTTTACAGAGCAGGAGTGGGATCAGCTTCGTCAGGATGATGGTCACATTTACTGGATTCAGCAGTTCGGTAATATCCATGGTCAGGAAAGAGTATGTACCCATAATGATGAGGCATTCTGGATTCAGACAAGAGTTTTAAAATGGGCAAATTATCCGGAGATCAAAACCATGGATCAGTACTTTGATCTGATCGAACGATATAATGAGGCCAATCCAACGCTGGCTGATGGTACAGCAAATATTCCATATACGATCCTCTGTGATGACTGGCGTTATTTCTGTCTTGAAAATGCACCAGAATTTCTCGATGGATATCCGAATGATGGATCCTGTATTGTAGATCCGTCAGCATTAAAGGTCATTGATTATAATACAACTGATACAGCCAAGAAATATTTCTTAAAGCTCAATGAGGAATATAAAAAAGGAATTGTAGAACCTGAGTCATTTACACAGACATATGATGAGTACATATCTAAGATTTCCTCAGGGCGTGTCCTGGGTATGATCGACCAGTGGTGGGATTTTGCATATACTGCCGGTGATGCAATCAAACAGGCTGGACTGGATAAACAGGGCTGCAGCTATGTTCCACTTCCAATTACCATTGATTCAAGCAAGAAAAACCAGTGGCACAATTCAGGCGGTGTTTTAAATGTCGGCAGTGGTCTTGCAATTACGACCAGCTGTAAAGATGTTGATGGTGCACTGCAGTTCGTAAATGATCTGCTTGGTCAGGAAGTTCACAACCTTCGTTTCTGGGGCGTACAGGGAACCGATTATGATGTAAATGATGATGGAGAATTTACTAGAACACCTGAAATGAGATCAAGATGTCAGGATACTGCTTACAAAGCATCTCATCTTTGTACGTATTCCTATTTCCCACAGTGGCTCGGAACAAGTGAGGATGGAATCAATGCAATGAAGTCCGATGGACAGGAAAAAGAATTTTACGCTGGGCTGAGTGATGATGTTAAGGAGTGCTTCGATGCTTATAACTGTAAGACTTATGTCGATATGATCGGTACAAATACACCTCCTGGACCTTGGTATCCAATGTATTCATTCTCCAATAAGATGACTACATCCACACCTGGTGGTACTGCATGGACCAAGATGGCAGAAATTAAACATGAATATCTGCCGAAAGTCGTTATGGCATCCGATTTCAACAGTGAGTGGGATTCCTACATGGACGTCTATAACAGTTGTGATCCACAGTCCTTTATCAGTGAAATGCAGACGGAGCTGGATAGAAGGATGACGGAAGCCGCCAAATATAAATAAATAGTATAGATAAACGAATATCAATTAAAAATGGGCAGAGGTAGAAACTGAAATCTCTGCCTGTTTTTTAAAAAGGGGTGCGAAAATGTCTTTTATGCCAAGTGCAAAATCCAGAGTGAAAATAAAAGAACCACATACCAGGATTACATGGAAAGAGATAAAGAGACAAAAGGTATTGCTTTTCTGGAGTCTTGTAATTGTAGTTTACGGCGTTGTCTTTTATTATCTGCCATTGGCCGGTTGGGCTATGGCGTTTGAAAATTTTAAACCAAAGTTAGGAATTTTTCATTCCCAGTTCGTAGGGCTGGCGAAGTTTCAGAGACTGTTCTCGGATGCATCCTTTTTAAGAGTCATCCGTAATACGCTGGCAATGGGTGTGATCAATCTAATCGTCACATTTATCATGGCGATCCTGTTTGCTATTTTGTTAAATGAGATCCGCTCGAGAGGTGGAAAAAAGGTTGTTCAGACCATTTCTTATCTGCCACATTTCCTCTCCTGGATCATCGTAACCGGTATTCTGCATGATATGCTTTCTGGTACCGGAGTCATCAATGATCTGATGCTGAACTTACATATCATAGATCAGCCAATCAATTTCTTTGCTCATCCACAGTTCTTCTGGCCAATTGTTGCATTTGCAAATGTCTGGAAGGAAACAGGATGGAATGCGATCATCTATCTGGCGGCCATTACCGCAATTGATCCGTCATTGTATGAAGCAGCTGCAATTGATGGAGCTGGAAGATGGGCACGAATCAAACATGTAACCCTTCCGGGCATAAAGCCGACAATTATTATTCTGTTACTGATGAATGTCGGAAATGTATTAAATGCAGGATTTGAAATCCAGTATCTGCTGGGAAATGGTCTTGTTCAGAGCGTATCGCAGACCATCGATATCTATGTCCTGAAATGGGGCATCAGCCAGGGGGATTATGCACTGGGTACTGCAGCAGGTATTTTCAAGAGTTTGGTAAGTATCATATTGATCGTAATTGCGAACAGAATTGCAAGACGAAATGGCGAGGAGCGGCTTTTCTAAGGAGGTTGTAGCAAGATGAAGATAGGTAAAAAAAGAAAAAAGAAATCTGTTGCAGACCGGGTGTTTTTCACGTGCAATACGATTTTTATGATTATATTTGTCATTATAACGTTATATCCGGTGTTCAAGACACTGGTCGTATCATTTAATGATGGAACGGATGCACTTCGAGGTGGACTTTATCTGTGGCCAAGAAAGTGGACCCTGAAGAATTATGTTACCGTTATGCAAAAAGATAACCTGTTGACAGGTGCATTTATTACAGTAGCAAGAACAGTGATCGGAACATTTCTTTCTCTTTTCGCAAATGCCGTGCTGGCATTTATTGTAAGTAGAAAACGATTTCTGTTCAAAAAACAACTGTCGCTGTTCTGGGTCATTACAATGTATGTAAATGGTGGTATGATTCCAACTTTCCTGTTGTACAAAGGACTGGGACTGACAAATAGTTTCTGGGTCTATGTTGTACCTGGCATGGTCAGTGCATTTAATATGCTGGTCATCAGAACGTATATGAATGGAATTCCAGATAGTCTGGAAGAGTCAGCGCAGATCGATGGTGCAGGCTATACGACTATTTTCCTGAAAATTATATCGCCACTTTGTAAACCTGTATATGCGACAGTTGCATTATTCGTAGCAGTAGGACAGTGGAATTCCTGGTTCGACGCCATGTTGTATAACAGAATGAGTGCGAAACTGACTACATTACAATATGAACTGATGAAACTGCTGTCATCCGTCACGAATCAGAGTGGTTCAGTGGATGCCATGAAAAATGCTTCAGGATCAGTTACACCTACATCTGTCCGTGCAGCAGCAACAATCCTGACGATGCTTCCAATTATCTGTATCTATCCATTTTTGCAGCGATATTTTGTTACAGGCCTGACATTGGGTGGAGTCAAGGAATAAAGCGACATGGATAGGCAACTAGGTGAAATCAGATTAGAAATAAAAAGGAAAAGAAGATGGAAAGCGGTAGAGAATATTTAAATCGGAAAGTGTATAGAAATGTTTTCAGGGAATGTGGATTTTCGGATGCGCAAATAAGAAAAAGAGTTGCAGATACTTTTGAAGAACTATTTTATGGTCCGGAAGCAATCTATCACCGGTGTGGTGATACCATGGGTTACATAGAAGATACAGGAAATGAAGATGTCAGAACCGAGGGAATGTCATATGGAATGATGATGTGCGTGCAAATGGACAGAAAAAAAGAGTTCGATGCACTCTGGAAATGGGTGAAGACCTATATGTACCTAAAACAGGGAAGATGTGCAGGTTGTTTCGCATGGTCAGTACATACAGATGGAACTAAAAATGCAGATGGTCCGGCTCCGGATGGAGAAGAATATTTTGCAATGGCACTTTTTTTCGCGGCGCACCGCTGGGGGGATGGTACAGGGATTTTTCAATATTCAAAAGAGGCAGTACAACTGCTTAGCATCTGCAGACCTCTGATGTGGAATCAGAAAAATAACCTGATCCGTTTTGTACCAGGAATGGAAATGACAGATCCTTCCTACCATCTGCCACATTTTTATGAACTGTTTTCCTTATGGGCAGATCCTGCGGATAGAAAGTTCTGGAGTAAAGCCGCGAAAGCAAGCCGAATGTATCTAAAAAAGGCATGTAATCCGCAGACAGGTCTGAGTCCTGAGTATAGTGATTATGAGGGGGTTCCATATTGTGACAAACAGGAGATTTTTGGACGGCATGACTGGTTCTATAGTGACGCGTACCGTACCATTGCCAATATTGCAATGGATTATGAATGGTTTCTAAAGGGGACGAAAGAAGGAGCATGGAACATGCAGACAGCAGAACAAATACAGACATTTTTTGCGGAGGTGGCAGGGGAAAAGATGGATGGTGTCTATAGTGTTACGGGAGAATTGCTGGAGCAGAAAGCAATGCATCCACTGGCAGTCAGAGCGACCTGTGCGCAGGCATCACTTGCATCTAACGGAAAGTATGCACAGAAATTTGTCAGAGAGTTTTGGAATACACCACTCAGACAAGGAAAAAGGAGATATTATGACAACTGCCTTTATATGTTTGCTATGCTTGCCTTAAGTGGAAATTATAGAATCTGGTAGAAAACAGAGGAAAGAAGAATATTAAATAAGAATTTGTAGTTTTACTATTTTAAATAAAGATAAGAATTTAGCAATATGCAATTGCACAGTCCTAAAAAACAAGGTATAGTAATGCTAATAAAGAGGTAACTTTTAAGAAATAGATGAGGATGAAATTTACTGGAGGACAAACGAATGGCACAGGAAAAAATACTGGTCGTGCTGCCGGTCGGAGATGACGACAGACGAAAAATAAAAGAAGCTGCACCGGATGCAGAAATTGTATATTGCGATGTGGAAAAAGTGACAAAAGAAATGGTACAATGTGCAAATGTAATTCTTGGAAATGTCAGACCAGAATATCTGGCTGGCTCAGAAAATTTACAATGGATCCAGTTAAATAATGCTGGAACTGAAGGATATTGTGAGCAGGGAATACTGCCAGAGCATGCATTGCTCACCAATGCAACCGGTGCGTATGGAATGGCGATTTCGGAGCATATGACTGGAATGCTGTTGGCAATTCAGAAACATTTTGATGAGTATTTTGCGCAACAGCAAAAACATTGCTGGAAAAGACGTGAGCACATGACGGTAATTGAAGGCAGTACAACACTGGTGATTGGACTTGGCGACATTGGTTCAGCATTTGCAAGAAAAATGAATGCAATGGGAAGTCATGTAACTGGCATTCGAAAGAGCAATCAGCCGAAACCAGAATTTGTGGAGAAGCAGTATACGATGGAGGCACTTCACAATCTATTGCCAAAGGCAGATATTGTAGCACTTTGTCTTCCTGGTTATGATTTGACCCGGCATGTAATTGGAGAGAAAGAACTGGAACTGATGAAAGAAAATGCAATTCTGCTTAATGTAGGTCGTGGAATGTGTGTAGATTCTGATGCTTTATACCAGGCGTTGGTACAGAGAAAAATATATGGTGCGGGATTAGATGTAACAGATCCAGAACCGCTACCATATAATCATCCGCTATGGGATGCTCCGCATACACTGATTACGCCTCATGTATCCGGACTGTTTTCACTGCCAGCATCGCTAAATAAGATCATTACTATTACAATCGATAACCTGATTCGTTATGAACAGGGAAAGGAACTGCGTAATCAAATTGATCGAAACACGGGTTATGTTAAAAGATAAAAAATGTAAGTGCAATATAGTTTTGAGAGATTTGTAAATCACCTTTTTTCATACACTATGTAATTAAATATAGATAGAAATAAAAAATGTCTGTTTTTTCAACCCGTTATGAGAAAGCAGACATTTTTTAATTGTGGGGTACTATTTCCTGTTATTTTGACTAAAGTTTATTACAAATTCTATTGTAACGCCACAAAGTGGAAGAATCACAGGATTTACATTTACAACAAGAGATAACGTGATAACGCAGTATCAAAGATACATTGCAACCATTTATTATAGTCCGTGTGGGTTTGAGACACCGATTTCCACTGGGATTGATGCAGTTATTAGTGGACCTGTTGATGCAACGACACAAAATTGTACGGTACATGTTGCAGCAGACTTTAGTTTTACACAAAGCATATTGCTGAGTGTTCAGATTGCGTTAATAGAAGGGGTTACGACATTAGCAGATGGTATTGCAGTCTTAATTGAAATGCAGGTTTAGATAGAATGGCTTGAAGAGAGCGTTGGTAGTGCAATTGTGCAGTATAAATAGGTACAATTGCATTACCATTTTATTATGGATGTAACATACTGAATTTATGATTTCCCTATATTCATATCATGACGAAATGGCACTTTTTTTATTTAATACCATATTATATAGCAGAAAGGAGGCTTCAAATATGAGTATTAATGAAAATGATTCAGATAACTTCAATGAGGATATAAGTGCTTCATCACTGAACGGTCGTGGCTGTAATGGCTACTGTGGAGGTGACAGAGGAGGTTGCGGCGGTCCTGGCCAGAGCCCGGGCGGTCCAAATGGTAATAACAGACAATGTTGCTGTAAAGGTCCAAAAGGAGATCCGGGCCCGATGGGACCATCGGGAGCCCCAGGACGTATGGGTCCTCCGGGGATTCCGGGCGCACCAGGTATTCCTGGCCCAATGGGACCAAGAGGATTTACCGGTGACGTAGGTCCAAGTGGAGCAACCGGCGCAATAGGAATGATGGGCCCGATGGGACCGATGGGGCCAATGGGTATGACAGGAGCAACTGGAGCAATTGGACCAGTAGGTTTTATGGGACCAAGTGGAGCAACAGGTGCACCAGGAGCAATTGGAGCAACCGGTCCAATGGGACTTATGGGACCGAGCGGAGCGACAGGAGCAAGTGGAGCAACTGGCCCGATGGGACCTATGGGACCGAGTGGAGCAGTCGGAGCAACAGGTCCACAGGGATTTGTAGGAGCAACTGGCCCAATGGGACTTATGGGACCAAGTGGAGCAACAGGAGCAATGGGCCCACAGGGACTTGTCGGAGCAACTGGCCCGATGGGACTTATGGGACCGAGTGGAGCAACAGGAGCAATGGGGCCACAGGGATTTGTGGGAGCAACGGGTCCACAGGGACCTATCGGAGCAACCGGCCCGCAGGGACTTATAGGAGCAACTGGACCACAGGGACCAGCGGGAGTAACATCAGTCTTACGTGGAATTAATGCACAGGTTTTAGATACTCCATTAGCAACAGTCGGAGTTGATCAGAACGTAATCTTTAATTATGTATCAGTTAATCAGACTTCAGATATCACTTACAATCAGGCTTTAGGTGTATTTACATTAACAACACCGGCTACGTATCTGGTTACCTGGTGGGTAGCAACAGATGGTGCTGGTAGTGCATCACAGGTAGGATTTAACCTGAGACTGAATGGAGTAGCTCAGACGGCAGCTTATTCACCAATTGTATCAGGGCAGATCAGCGGAAGTTCGATCATAGACGTAAATGATAATCCATCAGTTCTTGCACTATTTAACACGAGTACAGATGTAGTTACATTGGCAGCAACACCGGCTCAGGCCAATATTGTTATTGTGGAGGTTGCTTTCTAAAAAATACGTGGAGGATTAAGAGATGAGCGATATAGCATTGCAGATCGAAAGTCAACAGTTTAATGTCATTAATGTCGGTTCCAATATTGTGTTCGAAGATATTCTGTTTTTGAAGGGGAATATAACGTATAATACAGCAACAGGTATTATAACATTTAATGAACCCGGCACCTATATTGTGAACTGGTGGGTATCAACCCAGACAACATCAAGCACAAACGGAACAGTATTTTCACTGATAACGTCACAGGGAGAGGTTATCGAAGGAACATCACCAATCAGAACTGGTCAGGTTAATGGGGTTGGTGTGGTAGACATTGCTCAGGCAGGTATGAATATGTTCTTGTCTAATACCAGTACGGCAAGTGTTTATTTGTCAGCTGTTGTACCTGTAAAAGCAACATTACTTGTTTATAGTTTTCCTGAAGGTGGGCAGGCTGGTCCTACAGGAGCCACCGGTCCAACAGGACCTGCAGGTCCTTCGGGAGCAACGGGTGCAACAGGAGCTACAGGAGCAACAGGCCCGATGGGATTCCAGGGACCACAGGGAGCCAGAGGATCCGTAGGGCCAGTAGGAGCAACAGGTGCTATTGGAGCCACTGGACCGGCAGGAGCAACAGGCCCGGCAGGCCCAAGTGGAGCAACAGGAGCTACAGGCCCGTCGGGAGGTCCAACCGGTCCAAGTGGCGCAACAGGAGCCACCGGCCCACAGGGATTGCCAGGAGCGACTGGTCCAGCCGGCCCGCAGGGACTTTCAGGAGCTATAGGCCCAACAGGTCCACAAGGACTTCCAGGAGCCACGGGCCCAAGTGGAGCTCCCGGAACCATAGGAGCGACTGGTCCAGCCGGTCCGCAGGGGTTACCAGGAGCAGTAGGAGCCACCGGTCCAAGTGGAGCTGCAGGAATTGATGGAGCCGTAGGAGCCACTGGTCCCACCGGCCCACAGGGATTACCAGGAGCCGTAGGAGCCACCGGCCCGAGTGGAGCCGCCGGAGCCGTAGGAGCCACCGGTCCGACCGGCCCACAGGGATTACCAGGAGCCGTAGGAGCCACCGGTCCAAGTGGAGCTGCAGGAATTGATGGAGCTGTAGGAGCTACTGGTCCAACCGGTCCACAGGGATTACCAGGAGCAGTAGGAACCACCGGTCCAAGTGGAGCCGCAGGAGCAGTAGGAGCAACTGGCCCGACCGGCCCACAGGGATTACCAGGAGCAGTAGGAGCAACCGGTCCAAGTGGAGCTGCAGGAGCAACCGGTCCAAGTGGAGCCGCAGGAGCAGTAGGAGCAACCGGTCCGACCGGCCCACAGGGATTACCAGGAGCCGTAGGAGCAACCGGTCCAGCAGGCCCAAGTGGAGCCGCCGGAGCAGATGGAGCCGTAGGAGCAACCGGTCCAACAGGCCCAAGTGGAGCCGCTGGAGCAGATGGAGCAGTAGGAGCAACCGGTCCGACAGGTCCAAGTGGAGCCGCTGGAGTAGATGGAGCCGTAGGAGCAACCGGTCCGACAGGCCCAAGTGGAGCCGCTGGAGCAGATGGAGCCGTAGGAGCAACCGGTCCGACAGGTCCAAGTGGAGCCGCTGGAGCAGATGGAGCCGTAGGAGCAACCGGCCCAACAGGCCCAAGTGGAGCCGCTGGAGCAGATGGAGCCGTAGGAGCAACAGGCCCAACAGGCCCAACCGGTCCTACTGGCCCAACAGGCCCAACAGGAGCAACCGGCCCGGGATTCAGTGCAGCAATGTATCTGGAAAACCAGACGGAGGTAACAGCACCGGTAAGTGATGGCGCAGCAGTACCAGTTGAAGACGGCACACCAGTGTATGTTGGTCCATCGGTTGATCCACCAATCACTTATGCAACGCAGCAGGTCACGGTAGCACCAGGAACGTATTATGTAACATGGACGGTATTATTTGAAGGAACCGCAACGACGCAGGATGCAGTTATTGCACTGACAAATCAGTCGACGAGTCCAGAAACAGTAATTGCATCATCTGGTGTAAATACAGTTTCAACAACTCCTTATGTAGGCGGAACGATTACAGGCAGCACAATTTATCAGACAGCAACAACAGCAATCCTGGGATTGATCAACTACACAGGAGCAGAAATCACTTTGGTTCGGGCTACTGGTGGTGGAACACAGAACTTTGTATCCAGCATGACAATAATCAAACTGGTTTAGGATGATAAAACAAATAGATACAGAAAACGGAAAGACAAGAAGATAACTGGAAAATGGGAACTGCATTTTTGCTACTACAGGGAAATGCAGTTTCCCTGCAGTTAAAATCTGAAAAATGGGAGTGTGCTATGGAAAAACTAAGATTTCATTTATTAGGTCTTGCACACCTGGAGACGAACAGGAAAAATTCATCGTGTGCATATACACAGAAAATAATTAAACTGTCCCGTATGATCAAAGCGTATGGACATACGCTGTACTTTTATGGAGTAGAAGGTTCTGATGTGGAGTGTGATGAATTCATACAGGTTTCCACTCAGGAAGTATTAAAGCAGGCGTATGGTGATTATGACAGGTCCCGCGTTATGTATCTTCAGAATCCGAGAGATATTGCCCATGCAACATTTAATGCGAATGCAATTCGTGAAATTATGATGAGGAAACAAAAAGGAGATATTCTGTTGTGTCCGATGGGAATTTATCAGAAGCCAGTAGCTGATGTGGTTCAAATGATCACGATCGAGCCTGGAATCGGGTATTCCGGAGTGTTTTCTACCCATCGTGTATTTGAGTCTTATGCATGGATGCATTATATTTATGGAACACTTCATATTGATGATGGCTGCTGGTATGATGCGGTTATTCCGAACTATTTTGAACTGGAGGATTTTCCGTTCAAAAAGGAGAAGAAGGATTATCTGCTTTATTTTGGAAGAATCATAAAAAGAAAAGGTGTCCAGCTTGCATCGGATATTGCAAAGGCGACCGGAAATGAACTCTACATTGTAGGGCAGGGAGATCTTGAAAATGATGTAGAGCAGATTCATTTGAGCAAGGAAAAACATATCCATTATCATCCAGCAGTTGGACCGAAAGAAAGGGCGGAATTGCTGAGCAATGCCAAAGCAGTATTGATGCCGACCTATTATCTTGAGCCATTTGGCGGGGTAAATGTAGAAGCACAGTTGTGTGGAACACCCGTGATCACAACGGACTGGGGCGCATTTCCGGAGACTGTTCTGCAAGGCGTTACAGGATATCGGTGCAGAGTATTTGAGGAATTTTGCTGGGCAGTAAAAAATATTGATAAGATCAAACCGGAAAATTGCCGGAAATGGGCAGCAGAGAACTATTCCTGTGAACGTGTTGGAAAAATGTATGAGGAATATTTCCAGAGGGTGCATAAACTAGAGACTGAAAAAGGCTGGTACAGTGAAAATGAGGAACGTAAGGAACTGAGCTGGCTGGAGCGTTACTACCCACAGGTGTAACCAACTAATTAAAACTAGCAGTTGAAAAATCTCTTTCACGTCAGAAATTTTTGTTCTGTCTGAAGAGATTTTTCTTTTATTAAGGAAAGAAACTTTGCTATGCAACTAATAATAGATTAATGCTATCATTCGTATACATACAGTTCTTGTAAACACTTTTATAAATATATATTATCAAACTGTAACTGTAAATTAGTTGAAGGGGAGAATTCCGAAAATTCTACCTGGAACTTTGCGCGGGGGAAATGCGCAGAAATGGAGAGTGTATGAGGCGTTTTACAAGAAAAAGGGGGAAAGCAGCAATATCGCTGGCAGTTGCCGGATTGTTGCTTTTTACCACATTACCAGTATCGGGAGGCCTGACAAAAACAATGAATGTCAGTGCTGCAGAATCAGAAGTCAGTGTGTCCGAACACACGTATACTTTTTCTGATAATACCGGGAAGACAAACCCGAATGTGGGAGAGATACTAGAGGGGACAAATACAGAAACAACGGGGATTCTGTATTATGCATCCGATGGTTCAGGTCTGACATTTGATCCGACTCAGTTAAAATTCAGACAGGGAAATGTTATGTATCTGCCAATTCAAGATGATACAACAAAAATTACATATACGCAGACCTGCTCAGGCAGTTCTGCAACGAGACCGACCTATCTGTTTGACAAGGATAGTGGTTACCACGTAGATATGAATACAACAGCACAGTCAGTAACGGTCAGTGATATTACTGACTACAGTAAAGTGATCAATGGACAGAAGTATTTTGGGGTGATTTCTGGTGGTGATGTTAAGATCACAAAAATTACAGTAACCGAGTATAATCCGGTTAATGAAGTCACTGTTTCAGGTAAAGTAGCCCAGGCAGTCGAAAATGGAGTCACTGAAATTCTGTTCAAAAATATGGATGATTCCAGTATTCCTGTTGTCACAGCGCAGATCGGACAGGATGGAAGTTATCAGACAACACTTAGAAGAATTGAAGGAAAGAGCAATTATGCTGCAATTCTTAGTAAAACAGGGTTTAAAGTGGATGAAACTAATGGTGCCAATCGCTTTGCACTGACTGGAAATGAGGGACAGGCAGTAGAGGATTTCTCTGTGATTCCAGCAGAAACGACAAGTATTTCCGGTACGGTAACAGGTATTCCGGACAATGCATGTAAAGATACGCTGAAGGTAATCCTTGTTCCACAGGATCCAGTGTTAAGTAATGTGGAACTGAATCTTACAAGAATAGCTGATGGCAATTATCAGTTTCAGAAAGCCATTCTTGCACCAGATCAGGAGTATCAGGTTACTTTAGAGAATGCGGATGATTATGAGGTAACACAGACGATACAGAAAGCAGCTGGAAATTATGACGGAGTGGAGTTGATGGCAGCTCCGAAAGCACTGCAGAACGTATCAGGTACCTTTGTTACATCAGATGAAAAAGAAGCAGATGTGAAAAATGTTACATTTACAAATATGGATACACCGGAATATAGTTATACATTTTCGGTTACAGGGAATCAGTATCAGGCGCAACTGCGTGCAGGGGAATATGAAACAAGCGCAGAGGTAGATAGCTATACCGTATTTGATCATGTCAGTGTCGCCGATCAGGCAGTACAAAACAGGATATACCTGAAAGCACCACAGGATACATCTGCGGTTGCCTATCAGTCGGAAATTCTGGTAGGAGAGGGACAGCAGTATCCAACAATTACAAAAGCACTTGATGCAGTCAACAGAATGACCAGAGAAGATGGACAAAGAGTGACAATTGTACTGACAGATGCTCTGTACAGAGAACAGGTCGTTGTTGATACCCCGGATATTACATTTAAAAGTAAAGGAGATAGCCCGGCGACAATCACTTGGTACTATGGAACAAATTTTTCCTATTATAGTGCAGATCCATCAACTGACAGGACCTATGGTGGACTTTACAGTGAACAGTATGCGGTGGATCAGTATACTAAGACAAATGTTGGCATGGTTCCAGGGCACTGGGGCTCTACGGTCAATATCATGGCTGCGGCCACGGGATTTCAGGCTGATAATGTGATCTTCGAGAATTCATTTAACAGATATCATACAGATGAGGAAGTTGCTGATGGAGTAGGCCTCGGTGTGGATGTATCAAAGCAGGACAGATCAACAGCCAGTGATGATGATGTAAAGAAAGCCGTGAATAAGGAACGTGCCTGTACAATGTTTTTGCAGGCAGATGATTGTGAATTTAATAACTGCTCATTTTTGAGTGGACAGGATACCATGTATACAGGGGATAATACAGAGTCCTCTTATTTTAGAAATTGTACCATTGAGGGTACCACGGACTTTATTTGTGGTGCGGGCAATCCAGTATTTGACCGTTGCACGCTGAGTATGTACGGATACAGTGATAAGGCAGCAGGTGGCAGTATCATCACTGCGTCAAAACCATCAGGCGAAGCAGGATATCTGTTTAGCGGATGCAGTGTTGTAAGAACCTCTTATCCGGGAATCAATACAGACTTTTCCGGAATCTTTCTTGGAAGACCATGGGGAGAAGGCACCAAAGTGCTGTTCTTTAATACAGAAGTGGAATCAGCAGATCTAATTGCAGCTTCAGGTTATACACCAATGTCTGTAACACCGGATAAAGCAAATTATGTAGAATACAATACGCATACGCCAGACGGTACAGTAGTAGATCTGTCGGCAAGAGCAAACGGTGTGAAGCTTATGACAGAACAGGAAGCTGCATCAGTTTCAGTTGCTTCTTATTTTGATGGATGGAAACCAGTTTATTATTATGCCGATTATACGCAGGTAGATGAAGCACTTGCAAAGGCAAATGCACTGGATCCACAGCAGTATGTTGATTTCACAGGTGTAACTGATGCGGTCAGCAGGGCAGTCAGAGACAAGACAGCTGATGAGCAGGAGATCGTGGACCGAATGGCTACTGACATCGAAAATGCCATGAAAGCGCTGGTGAAGAAAGAATCCAAGATACCGACGACAGATCCGACGCAGCCAACGACAGAGCCAACAACGCAGCCAACGACAGAGCCAACGACGCAGCCAACGACAGAGCCAACAACGCAGCCAACGACAGAGCCAACGACGCAGCCAACGACAGAGCCAACAACGCAGCCAACGACAGAGCCAACAACGCAGCCAACAACGCAGCCAACGACGCAGCCGACAACAGAGCCAACTACAGAGCCAACGCAGCTAACGTCAGAGAAAGCAACAGAAAAGACAACACAGCAGGCATCAGAAAAAGCAACAGAACAGGAAAGCCAGAAAGCAACAGAAATGCAATCTGCAACAGCCGTGCAGTCAAAGGAAGATTCTGAAACAACGAATCATAATCAGAATAGTGGAGCAGCTGTAGCAGAGCAGTCTCAGAAATCAGGAAATGCAACTAACAGTGTTCAGACGGGAGATACAACGATGCTCTATCCATGGTTGCTTGCCATCCTGACGGGAGCAGCAGTCATGTTAGCAGGATTCAGAGGAAGAAAAAGTAAGAACAGATAAAAGTAAGAACAGATAAAAGTAAGAATAGATAAAAGTAAGAACAGATAGAAGTAAGAATAGAAAAAATAAGAACAGATAAAAATAAAGACAGATAAAAAATATTAAAGTGGTAGTGTAGTCAAAAAAAGAAGAGTGGTCATCGGCATAAAGCAGATGATCCACTCTTTTTTACTTTATAGGAAAGTTCTCCGGTCGGAGAACTCTTGAATGAAAAAGCC
>CAJMQE010000025.1 GCA_905215405.1 uncultured bacterium | reverse complement strand
TACGTACGGTTCAATGAGAGGGAAATAATGCTAGCCATTATTTCTCTACTCTATTGTATTTTTTCTCATTTTGGATTTTATTTTGGTCTTTATTTTATAATTTATTCTTAGGTTTACTTCGGGCTTAAGAACAGATTGGAAGAAAACAGACCCTGTGTCTGTTTCAGATCATCCAGAACACGTTTATCCATATTAACAGCACCAGAGATTGTCTTTTGACGTTGTTTGCAGTAAGAACTGATGATGGCAATATACTCACGTGCGTACTGAGGCATATAACGGTGCTTCATAAATGCAGCAATTAATGTAGTCTGCATTTTTTTCTTTCCTATTGAGAAACAGACACTGTCGTCACTGCGTTTCATAGCGCGGTAATAGCTTTCCGGAGCAAATGCAATACCAATCCCATCCATAGCAAGGCGAATCGCCATTTCGGAGTTACGCGTGCTTAAAAGGACATTTGGTGTGATATGATAACTGTCAAAAAGGCGCAGAGCAATAGACCCGGTCGTCTGATCCGGATACAGCATGATAAATTTCTCATTTTTGAAATGAGTCATATCGACCCATGGATGACGAAAACCGGGTTTGGCTTCGCCAAGTTTTGAAAGTGGATTCTTTTTTGATACGATCATTACAATCTCTTCCTGGTCCAGAATTTCATAGGACAGCTTGTCAGGAAAATCGTGTACATTATAAAAGATCAGATCCACAGAATGATCTTCCAGAGTGTGTTCTGCCACAAAGTGGACTTCTTCCATAAGATTGATCTTTACATTGGGATACAGCTGGTAAAAAGAAGAAAGTGTTGGGTGAATCAGGGCAGGACCGAGCATGATCGGGATGGCTATATTAAGTCGGCCTTCATTATGATTGGTGATATCAGCAAATTCACTGGACCATTCGTCGCCATAGGCAACAATTCTTTTGGCATAATGTATATAGCGCTCCCCAATAAATGTTGGAAGATAATTGTTGTTGACTCTGTCAAAGAGTTTTGCACCGAGCTGCTGTTCCAGATTCTTTAAATATTTACTCAGAGACGGCTGTGAGATATAGAGTTCCTCTGCAGCTTTACTAATGCTTCTATGATTATAGATAGCCAGGATGTATCTAGCTTCTTTTAATTCCATTGTATTCTCCATTTCTGTATGTGCGAAAGAGGGATGACGTTTCGCATAAATCTGTTATTGAAAATTAGTTTTCATTAACATTATAACTTTATTGCATAAAATTTATAGAAAATATATATTTGACATATATATATTAGTATTTTACAATCGCAGTATAAGAAAAGCAAGAACAATGATGATAATAATGATTTTCGCTGACAATGGGGTCTTATTTTTGAAATATGGCCCTTCTTTTACGTAATAGATACCGTAAAAGACGCACGAATCAGAATTTACATAATTTATACATTTATTTTTATCAACAGTTCTTTTATAATTAACTGCGCCAAGCAATACGTACGCAGATATAAAAGAATAAAGATACGAAGGAGCAGAGCATGAAAAAAAGTAGAGCTATTATGATGATTGTCCCTGGACTTGTAATACTGACATTATTCCTTTTCCTACCATTGCTGAAAGTAATTTTCCCAACCTTATTTAGTGGAGATTATGCATTTAGCAATTATGTGAATTTCTTTAAGGATCAGTATTATATGGGAATTCTAGCAAGGACCTTGAGAATCGCAGTGATTACAACGCTGGTCTGTGGAGTACTCGGTGTTCCAACCGCATATTTCATCAGCAGATGTAACAAAAAATGGAGAGGTCTTCTGCTTGCAGTATCCCTTTTTCCACTGATGACAAACTCTGTAATCAGAAGTTTTGCCTGGATTAATATTCTTGGCAATAATGGAATTATTAATTCAATTCTGGTGAATATCGGAATTATAGACAAGCCTGTCAAAATGTTATATACGGAGTTCGCAGTAATCATTGGCTCCATTTATCTTTTCCTTCCACTGATGATCGTTACAGTTTGCGGTGTTATGGAAAATATCGGTTCCGATATGATGGAAGCAGCACAGAGCCTGGGCGCAAGTCAGGTAAAAGCTTTCTTCAAAGTTATATTTCCACTGAGTCTGCCTGGTATTATCGTAGGTGAGATCCTTGTATTTACAGGAACACTGACTGCGTATACAACTCCTCAGTTACTGGGTGGTAATAAGAATCTGGTAATGTCAACACTGATCTATCAGAGAGCAATGTCTGTTTCTGACTGGAGCGGAGCAGCAGTTATTTCCCTGATCATGATCGTCATCACAGTACTGGTCATCAAGTTATTTAACGCAGTAGCAGCCAGAATGGATAAGAGAGGTGTTAAGAATGCGTAAACACAAATTATTAACGATATTTACTGTTTTAGTATTTTTCTTTCTGATCGCGCCACTGGTAATCATTACGATTACAGCATTTGGTAGCGGGGCAGCGATCAAATTCCCAATAGATGGATTTACATTTAAATGGTTCGGTGAAGTATTCAAGAAAAAATCATTTATGACTTCATTTGCAACCAGTTTCGAGATTGCGATCCTGGCAACAGTAATCGCATTGATCGTCGGTATTCCGGCAGCTTATGCACTTGCAAAATCCAACCTGAGAGGAAGACAGTTCATTAAATCTGTATTCCTTTCACCAACAATCGTTCCTGGTATTGTTGTTGGTTTCGCAATGTATCAGTCAATCGTTCTGACAACAAGAATTCCTGTATATTATGGTCTTCTTGCAGGACATTTTATGGTTACGATCCCTTATGTAATCAGAATTGTTGGTTCAAGTATTGAACAGTTTGATTTTTCGATTGAAGAAGCAGCATGGAGCCTTGGTTGTGGCAAAGTAGAAGCCTTCTTTAAAGTAGTGCTTCCTAATATTACATCCGGTATTTCAGCAGCATTTATGCTTGCATTCATCAATTCCTTTAACAATATTCCGGTTTCCATGTTCCTTTCTGGTCCGGGTGTGAAATCATTCCCTTCCACACTGATGAATTACATCGAATATAATTATGATCCAATCGTTTCTGCAGTATCTGTTTTACTGATGTTAGGAACGGTAATCATCATGATCATCGTTGATAAGACACTTGGAATTGCTTCTTTATCAAAATAGAACTTAATTGGAGGAAAATAGCATGTCATACATGAGTTTAAAACAGATAGATGTCAGCTACGACAAAAAAACAAACATTTTAAAGAATCTGAACCTGGATATCGAAAAGGGGGAACTGGTTTCCCTGCTCGGACCAAGTGGTTGTGGTAAGACAACAACACTTCGTGTGGTTGCCGGATTTATAGATCCGAAAAGTGGAAGTTTTACACTGGACGGAAAAGATCTTACAAAGGTACCTGTCAATAAGAGAAACTTTGGTCTTGTATTCCAGAGTTATGCACTGTTCCCACATCTGAGCGTTTATGATAACGTTGCATTTGGTTTAAAGATCCGTAAGATGGATAAAGCGGAAATTAAAACAAAAGTAATGGATATCTTAAAGGTATGTGGTCTGGAAGAATTCGCAAAACGTTTTCCTGCACAGATGTCTGGTGGACAGAGACAGCGTGTTGCACTTGCAAGAGCGCTTGTAATTGAACCAAAACTTTTACTTTTAGATGAACCTTTAAGTAATCTGGATGCAAAATTAAGAGTCAACATGAGAATGGAAATTAAGAGAATTCAGAAGCAACTTGGCATTACAACAATTTTTGTTACACATGACCAGGAAGAATGTTTCTCTATTTCAGATAAAGTAGCAGTTATGAATAAAGGTGTAATTGAGCAGTATGATACACCTGAAAATATTTATAGCAGACCTAAGACAGAATTTGTTGCAAGATTTATCGGTTTTGAAAATTTTGCAGATATGACAAAGGTGTCTGAGCACCAGTTCAAGGCTGCTGATGGCAGCGTATTTACTTCAGAGTTCGGTTGTGAACAAGAAGTATGTATGGCGACAATTCGTCCTGATGATATCGTACTGGCAGCAGATCAGACAGAAAATACAGTTCAGGGTACAGTAGGCGTTCGTACTTTTCTTGGAAAAATGTATCAGTATGAAGTGGAAACAGCACTTGGCAAATTCCTTGTCAATCTTCCAGCAGAAACATCACTGGCAGAAGGAGATCAGGTGAAGTTATATTTCCCACCAGCAAAGTTAGTTCTGATAGAAAAATCAGAGAAACAGGAATAAGTAATCTGTTTGTGGATACTCTGAGAACTATCTGGATTATAAATTTACCAAAGAGAAATCTTTTTGGCGAACTGTATGTGCCTGCGCTGCGTGCACATACAGTAATTGCACCATTGCAGCGTAAAGAATGGAGGAAAAAATGAAAAAGACATTAGCAGTAGTATTATGTGCAGTATTTTTACTCACAGGTTGTGGCGCAGCTTCATCAGGAAGCAGCAGCTCAGACAGCAAGAAACTTGTATTATCAACATTCGGCTTAAGTGAAGATATTTCTGAAGAACAGGTATATCAGCCATTTGAAAAAGAATACAATTGTAACATCGTAACAGATACAGGTACAGCAGCAGAACGTTATACAAAGTTATCATCTGATTCTGAATCAACAATTGATGTTATCGAGTTATCACAGGCTATGACAGCACAGGGTATCGCTGATGGCTTATTTGAAGATATTGACCTCAGCAAGATCGAAAACAGCGATGATATGATCGATGTAGCAAAAGAACTTGCTCAGTCAGGCAACGGTGTTGCTTATACAATCAACAGCATGGGTATTATCTATGAAAAAGATGCTGTAGGTTTTGAAATCAACAGTTTTAATGATTTATGGAATGCTGCATTAGCAGGTAAGATCGCTATTCCAGATATCACAACAACATTTGGTCCAGCTATGGTTTACCTTGCAAGTGATTACAAGGGTGTAGATATTAAGAGCGATAATGGCGACGCTGCTTTCGAAGCACTTGCTGAACTGAAACCAAACATTGTTAAGACTTATTCAAAATCATCTGACCTTGTAAATATGTTCACATCAGGTGAAGTTGCAGCTGCAGTTGTAGGTGATTTCGCTGTTCCAGTTATTACAAAATCAAATCCTGATCTTGTATATGTAACTCCAGAAGGAACTTATGCAAACTTCAATATCATGAGCATCAACAAGAATTCACAGAACAAAGATCTTGCTTACCAGTACATCAACTACAGATTAAGCAAAGATTTACAGACAACAACAGGAAAAGCTTTAAATGAAGCTCCAACTAATAAGACAGTAACATTTACAGCTGAAGAAGCACAGAACATGACATATGGCGATGTTGCAACAAAAGCAAAGAGCCTTGACTATTCATTTGTAAACCCAATTCTTTCTAACTGGATCGATCAGTGGAACAGAATTCTGAATAACTAATCAGATATGAAAAAGAATATTGTAGTGAAAAATGCGTATGTGTTTCAAACATACAGACAGTGTTTTGAAAAACGCGATTTCACAGTAGTGGGAGACAGAATTTATTCTGTCTCTCCTGCTATAGAGGAACAGTTAGAAGAAGACTGCACGGTGATAGATGCAACTGGAAAATATATTATACCGGGCCTTATCGACATTCATATGCATATAGAGAGTTCCATGACCTACCCGAAGGAATTTTCCAATGCAGTATTAAAGTATGGGGTTACCAGTGTAGTTGCAGATCCTCATGAGATCGCAAATGTTTTTGGAATGGAAGGCATTCGTTCTTTTATGGACCAGGATACGAAACTGGATATTTTCTATGGAATTCCATCCTGTGTGCCATCAACGGATGCACAGACGGAGACAAGTGGTGCTTCGATCGGACCGGATGAAGTCAAAGAACTGTTGCAGGATCCAAGAGTCGTATGCCTTGGCGAAGTGATGAACTTCAAAGATATGGTCTCCACGGAACAGACAAAGATCCGTGAGATCATTGCCTGCTGTCAAAAAAATGAACGGAAGGTCCGAATAGAAGGGCATTGTCCAAAGCTCAGTCATGAAAATTATAATCAGTATATTTATTATGGCGTCGATTCCGATCATACACAGCAGACAGCTGCTTCACTGCTTGAAAAAATAGATCTCGGTATGTTCATGGAATTACAGAAAAAGTCGCTGGTACCAGAAGTGATCGAAGCAATCAAGGAGAATCAGTTGTACGAGTCAATTGCACTGATCACAGATGATACAATGCCAGATACCCTTTTAAAGGGACAGTTAAATGAAATTGTAAAGTATGCTGTAGAACTTGGTATGCCAGTAGAAAAAGCAATTTATTGTGCAACATATACGCCAGCCAGAAGAATGTATCTGGACGATCGTGGTGTGATTGCACCTGGCAAGAAGGCAGATTTTGTCATTCTTGATAATCTGCAGGAGTTTTCAATAGTGGATGTGTATAAGAATGGGGAAAAGATCGTGCCTGATCAGGAGCACTGTGGAAAAGAAAAGGCAGATACAGTATTCCCATCCCATTTCTATCAATCGGTTCATTGTAGACAGGCGGAGGCGACCGACTTTACCGTTGCGTATGAACAGGATGGAGAAGTTCTTGCAAATGTAATCTGTATTCATGAGTTTGGTACATTTACGGAAAAACAACAGGTAAAACTAGAAGTACGAAATAAAAAAGTGTGCTGGCAGGAAGCCGGCTTATCACTGGTCACAATATTTGAACGGCACAATAAGACTCAGACAGTGACCCATGGGTTTGTAAAGAATGCATTTACGCAGAGAGGTGCGGTTGCAACGACTTGGTCTCACGATAGCCATAATCTGCTTGTGATCGGAAACTCGGTTGAAGACATGATCGTGGCACAGCGAGATGTCTGCAAAATGCAGGGAGGATATACGGTAGCTGCAAATGGTGCCGTTATGGCTCATGCTCCGCTTACGATTGGAGGAATTATTTCTGATGAACCAATTGAGGTACTTGCAGATCAGATGGGCAGGGTACGCGAGGCGATTACACAGCTCGGGTACAGAAATAATAATGTGATCATGTCCATTTCAACACTGGCACTGGTGGTCTCACCAGAGCTGAAAATGACGGATAAAGGGCTGTACAATGTGCGGACCCAGCAGTTTGAAGAACTGATCATGCCGCTGAACCTGTAAAGAAAGTATTCGTTACAGGCAGAATGAAGAAGCTGGTTTGGCGGACCAGAAAAAACTTAAGGATTTGTGTATATGAAAACTGCAATTATTAATGTAATTATTATGACGATGAACAATGAAAGACAAATATATCAGGATGGATTCATTGTATTTGAACAGGATAAAATTACTGCAATCGGTGATAGGAAGGATTACACCAGAGAAGCAGATTGTGTGGAGATAGATGGAAAAGGTGGTATTTTGATGCCAGGTATGGTCAATCTTCATGCACATCTGGGCATGATTCCATTTCGTGGACTGCAGGATGACTGTGTAGATAGATTTCGAAAATTTTTGCTTCCAATCGAAAAGGAAGAAATGTCTCCAGAAATGGTCTATGCATCAACTCGTTATGCAATAAGTGAAATGCTGTTGTCCGGTATTACAACAGTATTGGATATGTATTATTTTGAAAAAGAGGCAGCGAAGGCAGCCAGCACAATGGAAATCCGTGGAGTGTTTGGACAGACCATCATCAGTCAGGATGTATGTGACTTTCATACGCCTAAGGAAAGCCTTGCTTATACACAGGAATTTATCGATGAATACAAAAATGATCCTTTGATCACACCTTGTGTGGCTCCACACGGAACCAGTACTTGTACAGAGGAGATATTAAAAGAAAGTTTTGCACTGGCAGAGAAAAATGATGTTCCATTTACCATACATACAGCAGAAATGGATTATGAAATGAAATATTTCCGCGAAAAGTATGATATGACACCGGTCGAATTCCTTGATAGTCTTGGAGTCCTTGCGCCAAGAGTTATTGCAGGACATTGTATTTCCATGAGTGAACATGATCTGGAACTGATGAAGGAAAAAGGGGCCAGCGTGGCACACTGTATTGGATCAAATACGAAAGCTGCCAAGGGCGTTGCACCAGTCAGAGAAATGCTTCAGGCAGGCATTCCCGTTGGACTTGGAACAGATGGACCAGCGAGTGGAAATACACTCGATCTGATCACGCAGTTCAAACTATTTGCAAACTTCCACAAGAATACAAATCATGACAGAAGTGCATTTCCAGCTGAGAAGATCATAACACTTGGTACGATAGGTGGTGCGCAGGCACTGCATATGGACAAAGAAATTGGATCTCTTGAGGTGGGAAAACAGGCAGATCTTGTATTACTGGAAACAGAGTCAGTCAATATGTTCCCTGTATATGACCCTTATTCTACACTGGTATATAGTGCAAATAGTTCTAACGTTTCGACAGTGTTTGTAGCAGGAAAATGTGTTGTCAGAGATAAGAAACTTGTTAATCATGATCTTTCGACACTGAGACGGGAAATGATGGAACAGATGACAAAGAAAGAACATAATTTGTTTCAGGAGTATCTGTTGAGCAGAGACTAGAATAGAAGAAAATCGGTTGACATTTTGAAATGAAATATATACCGGCTTAATCAAAAAGACCTGTCACACGGCGAAACTGTGTGACAGGTTTCTTTTTGTATATTTTGAAGATTTGTCTGATACCACACTGCCACGAACAGCGGGTATCTGGTATCACAGTGGCCAGACCACTGTGTTTTGAAGGTTTAAATAATTAGAAAGGCTTAATGGGTGTTTGCAACACCAGAAGGACAGAAGACCGGACCATGGCTGGAAATGAACTGATCGACCTCGGTCTGAATCTTACAGCATTTGTCACCATCGAGGACCGTTACAATTTTTTCGATATCATTGATAACACCGGAGTTATCGGGGCATTTCGTGCGGCCACGCAGAAAATCGTGTGCGGTAAATGGCAACTCGGAAGTACTGTCGCCGGTTATGACTGCATAGTGTGTACAGGCTACCAGATAGTCGCCGTAGGGAGATGGATGGGCGCCATCCCGCGCGTACAGTTCAATATCCGGATATTTTCTGTTCACTTCCATCCAGATCTTTCCGACAGGCGAAACGGTAATATTGGTAACTCCATTCAGTTCTTCGTATGTATGATTCATCAGCTCCTGATCTTGTGGACTGCTTTTCTTTGCCCAGGTCAGGGTCACATAGAGATGTGTTCCTGCCTCCTGACACAATTCATTGATCTTCATGACATTTTCAATTGTTGTATTGGTACCAGGAAATGGATGGGCGGCCTGCTGTATGATACAGAAGTCATTATTTCCATATAAGAGATTATACCTGATATCAAAGAACTCTTTTACATGCCATTCCAGATCGACAGAAGGATGTGCCAGCATGACAGTCTCCATCTGTGTATGTTGCCCTGTCGCGTATAACTTTGCAAATGTCTGCGGCATATCGTTGTAAAAAGTGTGACTGTTCCCTATAAAGAGAGTTTTCATATCGTTCCCCATTTCTGTTGCTATATTTGATAAAGAACCGGCCTTCTGGATACTATTATAGTTAATTTACAGAATAAATCTTCTGATTATCTCCTATATAATCGTTGATTTCTCTGATAAATTGCTATACTATGGAAGCATCAAAGGAGAGGGGAATGAAGTATGCCAGTATCACTGAAAAGAAATGAAAACTTTAATATTCAGCATAAAAGGTTAGCAGGGGACTATAAGATGAATGGGTTGGAGATCGCAACCGATCATTACAATATTGGATATGTTGTCAGTGGAGACCGGAAAACAGTACTACTGGATGGGTATTATACGGTGCATGCTGGTAATGTGACGATGATGGCACCCTATGTCTACCATAGAACGGTTTCCCTGTCTGAAGTTCCATATGAGCGCTATCAGATCAAATTTTCGCCCGGAATTGTAGAACCACTGATCAGGGAAATTGGACAGCCTGCATTTGACAGACTCAATGCGTGCAAGGTATTTGCACTGGAGGAGAAGACCAGACAGTATATGGAGCAGATCTTTCGGGATATGTGTTATGAATACAACAGAAAGTCAAGGCATATGGATCTGATCTTGCAGGGCATGTTCAACAGACTGATCATCACGTTACTTGAAAATGGCAGCGATGCTGGAACAACACGGTATCCTGCTCCATTGAACAGGCAGGTGGCGGATGCTATCTGCTATATGGAGAATAATTATAGTCTTGATCCATCGCTGGAGGAAACAGCGAATCAGGTATATTTGTCAAAATATTATTTCTCACATATATTTCGGGAACAGACGGGACAGACGTATTCCTCCTACTTAAATAGTGTAAAACTGCATTTTGTACAGGAACTATTGATAAAAACACAGAAAACGATCAGTCAGATCGCAGTAGAATGTGGATTTCCCAATGGAAATTATTTGTGTGATGTATTTAAAAAGGAATTTCAGATCGCACCGAGTACATTTCGACAGCAGTACAGAAGCAGACAGAAATAAAAATATAAAGCTTTTATTAATAATTGGAAAAATTTACATGTAATATTTTGTCGAATTTTGTTGCCCATATACTTACAATTTCTTATAATAGTATTACCAAAAAAATACATAAATGTGGAAGGACAGTATATGTTCAATAAAAGTAAAAGAGAGCAGAAAATCGGGAATAGACTTCGTGCAAGCTTCGGTTTGATTGCATTATTTATTTCCATACTTTCCATCGCGGCAATGATCGGCATGGAAATGATATCAAAAAAAGTAGATAGTTTTTATAATGTTCCATACAGGAACAATGTGACACAGATGGAATTACGTAAGGATGTCCAGTATCTGGGCAAAACAATTGTAATTGCAATGGTTTCAGACAGCAATAGTGATGAGATGAATAAACAGCTGCAGGCAGCGGAGCATATTAGTGAGTTGATCGATGAAAATCTGCAGAAGCTCAATGACAATTTTAAGAATAAAGAACTTCTGGCAACATTGAATGCAGAAATGGAGCAGTTCACTACGCTGACAAACAGAATTCAGGCAGAGATCAGATCTGGAGAAAAGGATAAAGCACAGGAAGATTACAATACATTTGTAACCGAGACAGAAGATGTACAGGATGTGCTGGTAAAGATCGGAGAGGTTGCTGAAAATAATGCACAGATCAGCTACAATTCGATCAAGATCATTAAATATATTATCTATACGATATTTATTGTGGTTGCTGTTGGATGTGTTTATTTGACAGTGAAATTATCCAAAAGGATTACAAAGATTATTGTGACGCCACTGGATGAATTAAAAGAAACTGCATTCAAGTTACAGCAGGGTGACCTGGATACCACAATCGAAAATGTAAGAGAAGATGAGTTCGGTGAACTTGCAACTGCATTTGCAGATACCTGTGATTATCTTGGAGAAGTAATTAATGACATCAACAGAATGCTGAATCAGTTCGCAGCTGGAGATTTTACAGGTGTGAGCCAGTGTGAAGAAAAATATAAAGGTGAATTTGCACCGATTCTGCATAATCTTTATGAAACAAAAGAGAAGATCGCTGAAGCGATTCTTGGAATCAGACAGACCAGTGAACAGGTTTCTGAAAGCACAGAGCAGATTGCAGAAGGTTCTCAGGTTCTTACACAGGGAGCAAATGATCAGGCAACAGCAATTGAACACCTGAATCACAGTGTTACAAATGTATCTAAGGATGTTGCACAGAATGCAGAATATGCAAAAGAATCCAATGTTATGGCAGGAAATGTAAGACATGGAATCGAAGAAGGAAATGCCAAGATGCAGGCCATGGTACAGGCTATGGACGCAATTTCCGAATCATCAGAGAAAATCAAACAGATCATTTACTCAATAGATGAAATTGCAGAACAGACAAACCTTCTTGCTTTAAATGCATCTATTGAGTCTGCCAGAGCAGGGGAAGCCGGCAGAGGATTTGCAGTTGTTGCGACAGAGGTAGGAAGTCTGGCAACACAGTGTACAGAAGCGGTTAAAACTTCATCTGAGCTGATCATGAGTTCCTTAAAATCAGTGGAGCATGGAAAAGAACTTGCAAATGAGACAGCGAAACAGCTTGAAATATACGTAAAAGAAACACAGGATCTGGCGAAACAGATCGATAAGATTACAGTGGCATCAGATCGTCAGTCACAGGAAATCTCAAAGGTTATGGATGCTGTGGGACAGATCAGGGGCGTTATTGAAGAAAATACAGCCCTGGCTGAAGAAAATGCAGCAAGCAGCGAGGAAATGGCTGGTTCTGCACAGGAATTACAGAGTATGGTCGAAAGATTCCAGCTCTAATAAAAAGATCTACTATTCTGCACATGGTGCAAGTAATAGTAGATCTTTTTTATTGTTATTTTCCCGCTTACTTCTAAACAAGCGTCATAAAACAGGGACATTTTTCATACTATGTAACCGTGTGGAAGGACAATAAACAGGAGGAAGTATGCAGGAACGAGGGAACAATGTACTTGAAGAGGAAAAGCGGGAAACACTGTTAGTCAGATTTATTAATCAGCTGAATGATCCGCTTATCTATATTTTATTTGCAGCAGCGGCGATATCTCTGCTTCTGGGAGATTACGGAGATATGGCGATTATTCTGGCAGTTGTTGCAGTCAATGCTATTGTCGGTGTGATTCAGGAAGGGAAAGCCCAGAAAGCGCTGGAATCCCTGAAGAAAATGACAAGTCCGCACGCGCTGATCAGAGAAGGAAATCATATCAGGGAAATACCAGCGGCTGATCTGATTCCAGGAGATATTGTCTGTCTGGAGGCCGGAAGACAGGTCCCTGCAGACTTAAAACTGACCAGCTGTGTCAATTTGAAAATAGAAGAGGCTGCCCTAACGGGCGAATCTGTTCCGGTATTAAAAAATCTGACAACGAATAATTGTGCCTATATGTCGACCAACGTTTCCTATGGCAGAGGAGAAGGCGTTGTTACAGGAATTGGAATGAATACCGAGATCGGTAAAATCGCAAAAATGATCCAGGATGCACCAAGGGAGCAGACACCACTACAAAAAAGGCTAGGAGATCTGGGGAAGATTCTGAGTGCAGTTTCTATATTACTTTGCGTATTGCTATTTATAATTGCTGTATCCCAGAAACGGGATCTGCTCGAAATGCTGATCACTGCAATATCACTTGCAGTGGCAGCTGTTCCAGAGGGATTGCCAGCAGTCGTAACGATGGTGCTGGCACTGAGCGTTTCCCGTATGGTAAAAGTCAATACGATCGTTAAAAGGCTTCCTAGTGTCGAGACGCTCGGTTGTGTCAGCGTTGTATGCTCAGATAAAACCGGAACACTGACACAGAACAGGATGACCGTAAAAAGATGCTTCAGTGATGGCAGAGAATGTGTGCCCGCTGATATGGGGATGAAAAGGGACCGAAACTTTCTGTATGGCTTTACACTCTGTAATGACGCATCAATCGAAGATGGCAGCCGTGTAGGAGATCCAACGGAACTGGCACTGCTTGATATGGCGGAGCCGTTTGGAATTTTGAGACACAGGCTGGAAGGAAAAATGCCACGTAAAAATGAGCTGGCATTTGATTCAAAACGTAAAATGATGACGACGATGCATCGAGATCAGCATGGAAATATTACATATACAAAGGGATCTCCGGATGAAATCATCAGCCGGTGCACCAGTATTTTAATTAATGGAAGAGTCGTTCCACTGACAGCAGAATATAGAAAACAGATCTATCGTGTACTGGATCAGTTCACGAATCGGGCACTGCGTGTCCTGGCACTGGGAATGCGGGAACGTGTCACCACATTACGGGAAGAACAACTTGTATTTCTGGGAATGGTAGGGATGGAAGATCCAGTCAGACCAGAGGCAATTCCGGCTGTGGAAGAATTTAAACAGGCCGGAGTCAGAACAATCATGATTACGGGAGATCGGCCGGATACAGCTTGTGCAATTGCAAAAGAATTGGGAATTGCACAGACGGCAAAAGAATGTATTTCAGGAGAGGAAATGCAGAAGCTTTCAGATCGGGAACTTGAAAAAAAATTGGTAAAGGTGCGAGTGTTTGCGCATGTATCTCCGGAGCATAAAGTCAGAATAGTATCGGCACTTCGTCATAGAGGTGAGATCGTTGCCATGACAGGAGATGGAGTCAATGATGCACCATCCCTGAAGTCGGCGGATGTCGGTATTGCGATGGGCAAGGCGGGTACGGATGTGGCAAGAAATGCGGCAGATATTGTGCTGACAGATGATAATTTTGCGACCATTACCAAGGCGATTGCGCTAGGTAGAGAAATTTATGACAATATTCGCAAGTCGGTGCTTTTTCTGTTGTCATCTAACTTTGGTGAGATTATCACGATGTTAATGACGGTGGCCTGTGGCCTGGCGGCACCTTTAAAAGCAAGTCATATTCTATGGGTGAACCTGATAACGGATTCGCTTCCTGCACTTGCTCTTGGAATCGATAAACAGGATGACAGTAATTACATGAAAGAACCGCCCCGCAAGAAGAAAGAAAGTCTATTTGCAGGGGGAGGCCTGTTCTGTACCTGTTTTTATGGAATTCTGATCGGGCTGATCAGCATCGTCGCATTTCTACAGCTACCGGTATTGCTATTAAAAGAACAGCAGGCAGCACTTACCCTGGCAAATATTCGAACCATTCTATCCAATGATGTAATCCTGTGCAAATGTCAGACGTATGCATTTACAGTGCTTGGTATGTCAGAAATGTTTCATGCAATCGGAATGAGAAATGTATATTGTTCTGTATTTAAAATGAAGCATCGTGATAATAAACTGATGATATTTGCATTTCTGATTGGCATTGCTTTGCAGATGCTGGTAACAGAAGTACCGTATTTTGTAACGTTGTTCGGCACCTGCAGTTTATCTGCAGGAGAGTGGATCAGACTGATGGTTCTTGCAGCAATGCCGATGTTCGCGCATGAACTTCTACTATTTTCGCCATCAGCAATACTGAAACGAAGAAAGATGCGCAGACAGAAAGGAAAATAATACACCATAAGAAATACCATAAGACTCAGGCTGTCTCATGTTCCAAAATAAGCTGGATCAGAGCTTTCATCTGGGGAGAGAAGAATTTGTTCTTGTGGTAGATCAACTGTCTCCAGACAGTAAAAGTTCGGTCAGGAATATGAAGTTTACATAAAGAACCATCAGCGATTGCAGATCGTACAGAAAATTCGGGGAGAAAAGATACACCGATGCCTTTTTTGACCAGTTCTGCAAGCATGGTAACTGTACCAAACTCCAGAAAAGGGTGAATTTCCAGAGAATGTGCGGCTAGATATTCATCGAGATGTTTTCTGTAGCTCATGTGTTTTTCTGTGAGCAGAAAGTTCTGGGCAACCAGAGTTTCCAGTGTAAGTTTCTGGTGGGCAGCAGGGTGATTTGGGGAGCAGACAAAACAGATTTCTTCTTCTTTTTCAAACGCAGTGACCAGTTCCGAGGAGTAGATTCTGTGATCAAGCGTATACACCAGATCTGCCTCGTTGTGGTTCAACATAGAGAACATGTCATCAGTACCGGCTGTTACAAGTTCGAGTTCTACATGTGGAAAACGTTCGTGAAACTCTTCGAGTATTGAAGGGAAAAATGTATTACATATGGATTCTGCCATTGCCAGCCGAAGCTTGCCTGCCTCGACTGGCAATTTTTTTATTGCATTTTTTGCATTTTCACTGGTTCTGACAATTTCTTGGGCATAGAGAAGAAACTCCTGTCCGGCATCTGTAAGGCGGACTGTTTTATGGATTCGTTCAAAAAGCAGTGTATCGAACTCCTGCTCCAGCTGCTGAATCTGAGTTGTAATGGTTGATTGGGAATAACCAAGTATAGCAGCGGCTTTAGAGAAGCTGCATTGTTCCGCTACGTATAGAAATGTTCTAATATTTTTTAATTCCATCATGGACTCCTTTTCTGGTCGGTCAGACATTGGTTAACAGATGTTTATCTGAATTAGATTATGTCTCAGCGCATCGTTGCCCTCGTATCTTTGGACTACTTTATATATCGAAAATTCCGAACTATATTATCGAAACTATCTGTTTTACAAATAGATACCTGTAGTATATAATCATAGCCATTAGAAGTCAATTAGTACGTGAAAGGATTGTTAAGGGTTATGGAAAGAAAAGAAAGTTCTGAGGCGGTCACTATGGAAGCTCCAGCAAAGGCAGTCCATGAAAATGGAGGGTTTCACAGTAGTTTTGGATTTCTGCTGGCCTGTGTGGGCTCAGCAGTGGGAATGGGAAACATATGGATGTTTCCATATAGAGTAGGACAGTATGGAGGATGTGCATTTCTGATACCATATCTTATATTTATTGCATTATTTGGACTGGTTGGATTGTCAGCAGAGTTTGCAATTGGAAGAAAAGCAGGGACAGGAACACTTGGGGCATATGAGTACTGCTTTTCCCGTATAAAGAAGGGAAAACTGGGATACGTGCTCGGATGGATTCCTTTGATTGGATCTCTTGGAATTGCAACAGGGTATGCCATAATAGTTGGCTGGGTCCTTCGCTCACTCTATGGATCAGTGTCAGGAGAGATTCTTTCTAGTGATGCGGCTACATATTTTGGAGAAGCAACAGGGGACTTTGGAAGTCTTTTCTGGCATGCACTTGTAATCGGTGTGACAGCAATAATCCTGGTGCTGGGTGCAACAAAAGGAATTGAAAAGATCAATCAGATTCTGATGCCTGCATTTTTTGTATTATTCCTGTTGCTTGCAGTCTGGGTAGCATTTCTGCCAGGTGCGGGGGAAGGCTACAAGTTTTTGTTCCAGCCACACTGGGAGGATCTACTGAAGAAAGATACCTGGGTCATGGCGATGGGGCAGGCATTCTTTTCGCTTTCCATAACCGGATCCGGAATGATCGTATATGGATCGTATCTGAAAAAAGATGAAGATATTCCAAAAGCGTCTGTAAGAACGGCCATCTTTGATACAATTGCAGCAATGCTTGCAGCACTTGCCATCATGCCGGCAGTATTCTCATTTGGAATCCAGCCCAATGCAGGTCCTTCGTTAATGTTCATCACATTACCGAATGTGTTCCGACAGATGCCTGCAGGCCAACTATTTTCTGCGGTATTCTTTTTATCAGTCGCTTTTGCGGGATTTACCAGCCTGATCAATATGTTTGAGGCAGTCAGTGAATCCTGGCAGACCAGATTTCATTTATCAAGAAGGACAGCGGTTCTATTATGCGCCGGAATTGCTTATGCGATCGGAATTTTTGTGGAGTCGGAAACAAAAGTCGGAAACTGGATGGACCTTGTCACAGTGATCATAGTTCCATTTGGCGCTGTTCTTGGTGCGGTTGCAGTTTATTATATTCTGGGATTTGACCAGATCAGAGAAGAGATGAATCTGGGTAGAAAATACCCGATTGGAAAATGGTTCGGCCCACTGGCAAAGTATATTTATGTGCCGCTGGCAGTAGTTGTCTATATTCTTGGTATCCTCTATGGCGGAATCGGTTGATTTGGAGCCTACATATGAATATGGGTTGTCAGTTGCGATAATGAACAGATTCTGCTACAATCTAATAACATCATGGAATTTGGTCAGATACAAAAGATCAAATTCAGAAGTAGAAGTAGCAGGAGTAGAAGTTTAGAATTATGAAGAAATTATCAGTAAAAACACAGATCTTAATTGGTATCACATTGTTTTCGATGTTTTTTGGAGCAGGAAATCTGATCTTTCCACCGTTCTTAGGACTTAGTGCGGGAAAATCAGCAATTCCTGCTTTTCTTGGTTTTGCATTCAGTGCAATCGGTCTCCCGATTCTGGGTGTAATCGCAGTAGCGCGTTCAGGAGGATTGAAAGCATTATCTCAGAAGGCAGGCAATAAGTTCGCAGCAGTATTTATGATGCTCGTATACCTTTCCATTGGACCATGTCTTGCGATTCCAAGAACGGCGAGTACATCCTTTGAAATGGCGGTGACTCCATTCTTAGGGACTGGAAGTAACCTTGTAATAATCCAGATCATTTATACGATTGCATTTTTTGCAGTAGCACTTTCCTTAGCATTGCACCCGACGAGTCTGGTCGACTGGATCGGAAAACGTCTGGCACCGATTTTGTTAACATTGATCGCAGTCCTTTTTGTGGGGTGTCTGATCAGAGCAGATTTTGCAGTAGGCGATGCACAGCAGGCATATCAGACAGTACCTGTAGTACAGGGATTTATCGATGGATATCAGACGATGGATGCCATTGCTGCACTGGTATTCGGAATTGTCCTGACTGTTAATATTCGAAAAAAGGGAGTCGATGATGATCAGGAAGTAGAAAAAATGACGATTCGTGCCGGTTGGATCGCAGCAGTATGTTTTTTGGCCGTATATGGAGCGCTTTTATTTATAGGAATGGTTCATGGAAGTCTGGATGCACAAAATGGTGCCCAGCTGTTAAGTGAAGTGGCAAAGAGCCTGTTTGGACAGATCGGATCAATCATTCTGACGGTTATCTTCTTTATCGCCTGCTTAAATACATGCGTCAGCCTGATCTGTTGCTGTGCAGAATATTTCCACGAAATAGTGCCAAAGTTTACATATGGATTCTGGGCATGCTTCTTTGCCATTGTAAGTGCAATTATTGCAAATGCAGGACTCAATATGATCCTCAGTTTGTCAGTTCCAGTATTGAACTGTCTGTATCCGGTAGCAATCGTATTCATTATTCTCGCTTTTTTACCACAGTGGTTCCAGCATGGAAAATATCTGTATCCACTGACAGTTGCATTTGCAGCGGTATTTGGAATTATTTATGCACTTGATCAGATCAAAGTAGTCATACCGGGTGTTACAAAAGCAGCAGAGATGCTTCCAATGTATACACAGGGACTTGGCTGGGTGTGTCCGGTCATTGCAGGCGTGGTACTTGGCGTGATTCTGGATTTGATCACTGGGAAAAAGAAAGCCTGACAAGTTTCCTACGTACATTCTACGTAGCATTTAGCATTAGGAACGTATAAAAAGCCATATAGAACAGAGAAATACCGAATCGGTATCATTTGTTCCATATGGCTTTTTTATTTATTCTTTATGGCGCAGTGGCTATAAATCAGTGTGAACTCTATTTGAAACTTTCGTTTGCAGTAAATGCTCCACTATCCATAATCTGCATTACTTCTTCGAATCCTGTCTGGAAACTATAGTAATAGCGGGCTGGAAGACCAAATACGTATTTAGAATTACGGCCCAGTTCTGTTGGATTGGATGGGGCACCACTGATGGAGTAATTTTCATTCTGTAGAGAATCCCACTGTGCAATCGTAAACACAAGAATTGGAATATCAAGGTGTGGATCAGCTTCTGTCCAAGCAGGATTACGAACAAGAAGTTTTGTGCCGCTTTCGTTCGATGTATTGCTGGTGATAGCTGTACCGGACCAAGAGTCAGTAAGCACTGTATATCCTTCCCATGTATCAGGTAAAGCAAGGGAAAAACCATACTCGGTATTCTTATAGGTTACTTTGCTGGTGTCTGTCACGGCCTCTGTTACCGCTTCTTTTGTCGTCTGTGCAGCGGCAGTAGTAGTTGCCGCCTGTGTAGTCTGGGACGCTGTTGTAGTTTCAGCGACTGTTGTAGTTGCATTTTGTGTTTCTGCTGTATTACTGGAATCATTGGAGCATCCGGCAGCCATACAGGAAACCAGTGCAAGTGTACAGATCGTACCAACCAGTTTTCTCTTCATAGTAATTACCAAACCTTTCGTTTATGATTAGTTCTTTGCTAATTCGTTCAGTTCCTGAGCATTCTTTGAAATTGTTTCAATGCTTGCTGTGATATCCTGAACTTCAGCAGACTGTGTGCAGGAAATTTCATTTGCGTTATTTACATGTTCAGATAACATATTGATGTACTCGAACATTTTTGTCAGCTTGTCGCTGATTGTCTTTGCATCCTGGCTGTTGTTCTTTGCAAATTTACCCATTTCTGATGCAACGACTGAGAATCCACGTCCAGCATCACCGGCTCTTGCGGCTTCAATGGAAGCATTCAGTGCAAGGATATTAGACTGTCCGGCACTCTTCTGAATGCTGTTAACAACATCTGTAATATTTTTGATTTCCTTTGTAATATCTTCTGAGAAAGTCTGAATTTTATTCAGAAGATCGGTTAAGTTCATAGAACCATCAGCAATCTGACTAATAGAATCATTAATATTATTAATAGAATCAGAAAGTGCAGATGAAGATGCTTCTACCTGGAACTGATTTTCTGTATCATATCCAGATGTCAGAACAGCGATTACTTCGCCTCTGTTATTTTTTACAGGTACGATTTCGCCTTCGATTGCTTTGTGAAATAATTCTCTTGGAAGAACGTTGTGTTTTGGCATACCAGTACGTGTTACTTCGATCAGTCCTGGATCATGGCTCATATCAAAACCAGGCTGAACACCGGCATCAGAACCTGGATCGCAAAAACAACTATCACATTTACCATCTATAAAAAGTGTTACAGTAAGGTCATCTTTTGTTAATTGTCTCAGGTAAGGAATACTTTTCTTTAATGCCTCAATAATCTCCATATTATTATTCTCGTCCATAATTCTCCTCCATTCTACGCCACCAGAGGCGTATGTCAGATCATGTCTTATAAGTGGGCATGATTCTCACTGTGAAATCTTTTCATTCATCGATTTGTTATAACTGTTTCCAGACATAAATTTTGACCGCGGGTCTGGAAAATGCAAAACTTGTAGTTAAATTACATATATTGTCAATTATATATCAAAGCATAGTTTTGGTCAAACAAAATCACCCCATAGAAAGCGATAGAATGCGTAATTTCGTACATAATTTTTAAAATATATGGTTAATAATGGTAAAATACAGTAAATATGAAACCTACTAAAATAGTATGAAATTTCTATAAAGTGACAAAAAAGTATTGTCTTACCAATAAGTTTTATAATAAAATATAGGAATAAAGAGGCACTCATAAAATATTCGAGAGAATATATGTGATCTGCCTCTATTTTTATATATAAAGGGTTATTTACAAAGGATAAGAGAAAGGAATATGAATGAAAAAAGAGGTCAAAAAAGGTTCTCAGAATATGAAAACAAGAAAACGGGGAATCCGGACAAGGATATTGATCATTTCTACAATACTTGTTGTTATGATCAGTGTGGCAATCGGTCTTATCAGTTACAGACAAATGAAAATGGGTATGATCAAAATGGGCGTGGAACAGGCAAGGCTAGCGGCAACAATGGCTGTGGAAAGTATCGATGGGGACATTCTCGATAATTATACCCAGACATCAGTTTCTACCCAGGAAAGCAAAATGATGCTTGAAAAGATCAGCAATATTAAAGAAACAAGTGGAATGGCATATCTGTATCTGCTGAGGACAGATAAGAATAAAGTATATTATATTATGGACACAGCGGATACTGCATCCAGCAGTTCATATGGACAGGAATTTGAAGAAAGTTATGAAAACCTTGCAGGAGTATTTCAGGGCGAGGTATACGTACAGGAAAGTATTGAGAGTACAGAGTATGGAGATCTGATCACTGCATATCTGCCGGTATATGACAGAGCAGGCAAGGTCGTTGCAGTAATGGGATGTGACTATGATGCATCCGAAGTAGTAGGAATATTACAACTGACACTTCTTGAACTGATTGGAACAGGTTCAGTATGTACCATTATCGGTATTATCGTATTAAATATAATGATCGGTGCAATCCTTAGAAGTCTTTCTGTTGTAAATCATAAGTTATATGATCTGGTAAATGATGAGGGCGATCTGACTCAGAAAATCGTTGTCACATCCGGGGATGAAATGGAAGTCATAGCGGGAAATGTAAATGCGTTGCTGGCTCACATTCATCAGATCATGGTCCAGATCGATCAGAACTCAAAAATGCTCAATGATTCTGCTAAGAATGTGTCTGAAAATCTTGGTAGTGCGGAACTTAACATTACAGATGTCTCAGCCACAATGGAAGAGATGAGTGCAGGAATGGAGGAGACTACAGCATCCCTAAATCAGATCAATATGGCAGTGGAACAGGCTTTTGAAATGATTACTTCAATTGCAAATGAAGCAGAAAACGGTAGTGGAATAGCAGAGACATCGCAGGCGAATGCAAAAGATGTATATGAACAGGCACAGCAAAACAGACGGTCAGCAAAAGAGCAGGCGGATGAAATGGCAGCAGTTGTAAATGGTAAGATTCAGGCATCTGCAGCAGTATCTGAGATTCGCGTTCTGACAGCAAATATTATTGAGATTACACAGCAGACCAATCTGCTTGCATTAAATGCCAGTATAGAAGCAGCAAGAGCAGGTGAGGCAGGCAAAGGATTTGCAGTTGTAGCAGATGAGATCGGTAAACTTGCAACAAATTCTGCAAAGGCAGCAGCGCAGATCGAAGAAGTCAGCAACGATGTTATTAAAGCAGTAGATGGATTGGCGAAGGAATCCAAAAATATGGTCACATTTATGGAAGAAGTAGCAATGAGCGGTTATGACAGTCTGTTATCAGTTGGAAAAGAATATCATGAAGGTGCACTTGATATCTATCATATGATGAAGAAATTTGCGCAGGTATCGACAGAACTCGAAGAAAATATGAATACAGTGAGGGAATCGGTTTCTGCGGTTAGCATTGCAGTAGAGGAAAGTGCAAAGGGCGTAACAGATACTACAGAAATGGCAGTAGATATGACTGGAAGTATACGTGACATTGGAACGCAGGCATCTGCTTGCATGGATATAGCTGAAAATCTGAGCCAACAGGTCGGAAAATTTAAGATCTAGCAATTTGATAAATGAATAAACATCGAACTGTTTGTATTTATTTTTGGGGTATTGTATAATATAATGATGAAAGAATAACAAAAAATGAGTACAAATGAAACCAGGAGATGCAAGATAGAGTTTGAATGGAAGGATGAAGTCTGATGAGAAGAATTGGAATGTTAACAAGTGGCGGTGACTGCCAGAGCCTGAATGCGACCATGAGAGGTGTTGCAAAGACATTGTACGGTTCCGGTGATGAATTTGAAATCATAGGTTTTGAAGAAGGCTATAAAGGTCTGATCTATGGCAACTTCAGAATGATGAAACCGGAAGATTTTTCGGGGATTCTGACAGAAGGCGGAACAATTCTCGGATCATCCAGACAGCCTTTTAAAAATATGAGAACACCTGATGCAAATGGGCTGGATAAAGTAGAGGCCATGAAGCAGAACTATTATAAACTGGGCCTGGAGTGTCTTGTGGTGCTTGGTGGAAATGGAAGTCAGAAGACGGCGAACCTGCTTCGTGAAGAGGGCTTAAATATCGTGTCTCTTCCAAAGACAATCGACAATGATCTCTGGGGAACAGATATGACATTCGGCTTTCACAGTGCACTCACGGTTGCAACAAATGCAATCGATAATATTCATACTACTGCGTATTCCCATGGACGTGTCTTTATTGTCGAAGTCATGGGTCATAAAGTTGGCTGGCTGACGTTGTATGCTGGAATTGCCAGTGGTGCAGATATTATTCTGATTCCTGAAATACCTTATGAAATAGATTCTGTTGTAGCAGCTATTCAGAAACGTGCAGAGCAGGGCAAGCGTTTCTCAATTATTGCGGTAGCAGAAGGCGCTATTTCCAAAGAGGATGCGCAGCTGAGCAAAAAGGAATTAAAGGAGAAGAGAAAGAGTTCCAAGTTCCCAAGCATTTCCTATGAAATCGGTCATGAGATAGAAAAGAAGACCGGTCATGAAATCAGGGTGACGATTCCGGGACATATGCAGCGTGGAGGAAGTCCATGTCCGTATGACCGCGTACTTGCTTCAAGATTTGGTGCTGCAGGCGCTAAACTTGTTATGAACAGAGAGTATGGGTATATGGTCGGAAGCAAAGAAGGAGAAATCGTGACGGTACCATTAAAGGATCTTGCGGGAAAGCTAAAATATGTGGATCCAAAATCCAATATTGTGGAAGAAGCAAAACTCCTTGGAATTAATTTTGGAGATTGAGGTTAGATGATTTATGTCATATCAAGCATTATATAGAAAATGGCGTCCTTTGGAATTTGAAGATGTCAAAGGGCAGGACCATATAGTAACAACACTGAAGAATCAGATCAATGCAGATCGTATTGGTCATGCATATCTGTTCTGCGGTACACGAGGAACTGGTAAGACTACAATTGCAAAAATATTTGCAAAGGCGGTCAACTGTGAACATCCAGTCGATGGAAGTCCATGTGGTGAATGCGCAAGCTGTAAGGCAATTGCGGCAGGCTCAAGCATGAATGTGATAGAAATCGATGCGGCATCCAACAATGGTGTCGACAATATCAGAGAGATCAGAGATGAAGTACAGTATTCTCCAACACAGGGAAAATACAAAGTCTATATCATCGATGAAGTTCATATGCTTTCGATTGGTGCATTTAATGCATTGTTAAAGACATTGGAAGAGCCACCGGCATATGTTATTTTTATTCTGGCAACCACAGAGGCACATAAGATCCCAATTACCATTCTTTCCAGATGTCAGCGTTATGATTTCAAACGAATCAGTATAGAAACGATCGCCGACCGTCTGTCGGAACTGATGAAGGAAGAACACATCAATGTTGAGGACAAGGCGATCCGTTATGTTGCAAAGGCAGCAGATGGTTCCATGCGAGATGCACTCAGTCTGCTTGACCAGTGTATTGCATTTTATCTGGGAAAAGATCTGAAATACGACAATGTACTGGAGGTACTGGGTGCGGTCGATACAGAAGTATTTGGTAAGATCCTTGGTATGGTCGTTGCAAATGATACATCGGGATGCATTCATATGCTGGAAGACCTTGTTATGCAGGGACGAGATCTTGGTCAGTTCGTAATCGATTTTATCTGGTATCTGAGAAATCTTTTATTGATCCAGACATCGGCACAGACTGAAAATATTGAGGATATCATTGATGTATCTTCAGATAATCTGAAGTTGTTGAAAGAGGAAGCGAAACTGGTGGATTCCAATACATTGATGCGGTTCATCAGGATCTTCTCTGAGCTATCCAATGATATGAAGTATTCTACCCAGAAGCGTGTTCTCGTAGAAATAGCATTGATCAAGCTGACAAAGCCGGTCATGGAACCGGGCAAGGAAATCGACGATATTCTTGGAAGACTTGCGATGCTCGAGAACAGAATGGATCAGGGAATTGTTATGGCGCCTGGTGCTATGAATCCTGGAATGGCTGGCGGAACAGTAGCTGCAGCCGCATCAGCAGGTGTCAAAGCAGCACCGAAAAAACAGGTAATAGAAGCACTTCCAGAAGATGTGGAAGAGGTCGCAAAGAATTGGAACAATATTGTTAATAATCTCGATGATCCGGGACTGCTTGGTATGCTGCGCAAGATCAATGTTACCATCGATGAGGATGGAAAGACATTAAAGCTGGTATTTAATTCTCAGTCGGCATTTGACTTTGTGAACAGGGATGAAAAGATGTCAGAACTTGTAGAAGCAGTGGAAAACAGAACTGGAAAACATGTCGATATCAAAGCAATTTTATTAAAAGAAGATGAAGATTTCAGGAATCTGTTTACAGATATCAGAGATTTAGTTAAAATGGATATAGTAATAGATGATGACAAGGAGGACTTAATATAATGGCAAAGAGAGGCGGATTTCCAGGTGGTATGCCTGGTAACATGAATAACCTTATGAAACAGGCTCAGAAAATGCAGAGACAGATGGAAGAAAGCACAAAAGAGCTTGAAAGCAAAGAATTTACTGCAGCAGCAGGTGGTGGAGCAGTAGAGGTAACAGTTTCCGGTAAAAAGGAAATTACAAAAGTAAAGCTTTCTGAAGAGGTTGTTGATCCAGATGATATTGAAATGCTGGAAGATCTGATCGTTGCTGCTACGAATGAAGCACTTCGTAAGATGGAAGATGAATCCCAGTCACAGATGTCAAAGATCACTGGCGGTCTCGGTGGATTCGGTAATGGATTATTCTAGTACAATAAGTCTGAATATAGATTATTTAGTTAGATTTTGTTACATGTCTTTTCATAAAATGTGTAACTGAATTCCAGAATGAGATGACAGGAAAGCGGATATTAGAGTATCCGCTTTCTGCTTGTAAAAAAAGAGATAACAAAAGCATTTTACAGGTGGTCACCTTGTAGTAAATGCAGGAAGAGAGGTTCATATGGAACTTTACAGTAGTCACATCAGTAAACTGATTGAAGAATTATCAAGATTGCCAGGAGTTGGTCCGAAATCTGCCCAGCGTCTGGCATTTCATATTATAAATATGCCAAAAGAAGAGGTGGAACAGCTGTCCAAGTCGATCGTGGATGCAAAGAGTAATGTATGTTACTGTTCCCAGTGCTTTACACTTACGGATGATGAGCTTTGCCCGATCTGTAAAAATGAAAAGCGTGATCATAAAACGATCATGGTTGTAGAAACGACCAGAGATCTTGCGGCCTATGAAAAAACCGGAAAATACAATGGTGTTTATCATGTGCTTCATGGTGCGATTTCCCCTATGCTTGGAATCGGTCCCAATGATATTAAGCTGAAGGAGCTCATGCAGCGTCTGCAGGGGGATATCGAAGAAGTGATCATAGCTACTAATTCCAGCCTGGAAGGTGAGACGACGGCAATGTACATCAGTAAGCTGATCAAACCAACTGGAATCAAAGTCAGTCGTATTGCAAGTGGTGTTCCAGTTGGCGGAGATCTGGAATACATCGATGAAGTAACTTTGCTGCGTGCACTGGAAGGCAGAGTAGAGTTATAGTGGGCAGCACGGCTGTCTGGACAACAGGAGGACAATGATGGCACAGGAACACATTTTACGCAATGAGATCATTTCTGATCACAGAGAGCGAATGCTGAATCTGAAGAAATACTATCCCTTTTTTAAACTCACGGATCTCTCATTTTCCCAGTTCAAAGATGGAAAATATGAGATCCTTGATATGGGGTATATTGTGATGGCTGTATTGCGTTTCTTTATTGAAGAGAATAATTTTAAGGAAAAAGATGTAACTTATCCGGAATATCTGGGCTTCATGACAGAGTGTATCCGCAGGGATTTTGCACTGGACATTGGAGAAGAAGAGGCTCGGGATGTTGCTGATTATATATTTGATAAGATCAAGAACGATGGAAGACCTTTTTCATTTGATTATTATGATCCGGTAGAGAGAAAAAAACGAACATCCAGAGTGCGAATCCTGGAGAGCAAGATCGTCAATAACGTTGTGTGGTATTCGATTAGTGCAGATGCTATTGAATTCTATCTGGATACCAAGGAGATCAAGGATGAAAGCCGTATCAGTGTGCAGCAGTTGTTACTGGAAAAGATGATCAAGGCACAGAATTTTACTGGTGGTACTGAGGTGATCCAGAGAATCAATGAAGAGGTCAACCGTCTTCAGATCAGAAAAAATGAAGTGCTTGCGATCTTATCCACAGATGTTTTTGCGGGAATCGAGGCATACGAAGATTTTGTACATAATGGTATGCGCTGGTTCGATGAAGAGGAAAAATTATTTGTTAAGAATAAGGAACTGATCGAAACGGCACTTTCAAGAACGGAAATGGCAGGTATGCCGGCAGCAACACCGGGATATTACCGTACGATCGATGAAATCTTTCAGCTGGAGACACAGTTAAAAGTCGCAATGAATAAGCACAGTGAGCTGCTTCGTGCCTGTACGGACATGCAGAAACTGACAGATGATATTGTAAAAAAGGCAAAACTGAGCAGGTTGAGGACACATTTCGACTTTAAGAGCATGCAGAAAATGATGATTCAGAAGGACGACATGAATCTTCTGGAGGCACTGGTGGCACCACTATTTTTACCAAGTCCGGCAAAGAGACTGGATCTGATCCGCCTGGACGACTGTCTGACATACAGGCCGGAACATATGGAAGTAGTCGAGCATGTGATAAAAGAACCGCCGAAAGAAATCAAATTTATGGATGAGATCGAAGACGACAGAATAAAGTATAATTATACATTTTTAATGAAAAATTTGTTGGAATATTTGGAGCAACGGGAACAGTTCACATTGGAAGAACTGAATACATGGCTCAAAGACAGATATTCGGACAGGATCTTTCATAATGGTGATTATTATTCCTTTTTCATTCATTTGTGCCAGAAGAAAGAATATCATGTCGGTGGGCAGATGCAGAGCGAAAGTTTTCTGGATGAGATCCTGCAGCCGGTGCTTGAGCATGTCAGACCGGTTACATTTACAATACAGATGCAGGAAGACAAAATGTTGAAGTTGTGTGATCTGTTTGAAATATCGGATATTACATTTATAAGAAAGAGTGGGACAGGCAATGGAACAAAAGAATCTTAATAAAGCACTGGATATCGTGTCCAAGCTGATCACAGGGGAAGAAATGTGTGAAACAGGAGCAAATGCGGCACTTTATCAGGAATACAATACAAATGCAGAGGTTTATGACATTGTGCAGATGACTCTTAAGAAAATGAATCTCTATGTATACGAATATAAGAACAGACTGTTTATGAGTCCGGGCGAAAATAATACAGTTTTTGGCTACAGCAATGAACAGCTCCGCCGTGAAATCGGTGTTAAAGTCAATAAAGAACTCTATCTGTGCTATTTTATCATTTACAATACCATTACAGAGTTCTATACAGATACGAACAGCTTTAGCTATGCGGAATTTGCAAGAATTGAAGATATTATCAAAAATATGGATGCCTCTATTTCAGGAATTCTGGATAAGACAAAAGGTCTGATCATGGATGAGATTGAGGAGAACAGTTTTAAGCAGATTGCACTTTTGTGGGACAGTCTGCCGGTCACCAGCATGGAGGATACAAGCGGAATGAGAGCGGCCAGAAATTCTAAGACCGGCTATGTGAAGATGGTATTTAATTATCTTGTCAGACAGGAATTATTTGCAGAGTCTCAGGGCAGATACTATCCAACAGACCGTTTTCGTGCACTGGTAGAAAATTATTTTGATGAGTTCAGAGGACGTCTGGCAGAAATCATGAATACAAAGGAGGAAGAGCATGCCGCAGATTAATAGAATCAGGGTAAATAATGTAAAATATAACTTTGGAACGCAGTTCTATGATGATTTTATCATGAGATTCTCCTGTAAGAACACGATTTACGACCTGGCAAATGGTGGTGGTAAGAGTCTTTTGATGCTGCTTCTTTTGCAAAATCTGATTCCGAACTGTACGCTGGATGAAAAGCAGCCAATTGAAAAACTCTTTCGCCAGGGTGGTGGAAATACCTGTATTCATTCTCTGATTGAGTGGAAACTGGATTCATGTTACAGAAAAGATAACTATAAATATATGACGACTGGGTTCTGCGCCAGAAAAGCAAAAGCTGGATCAAATGATGTAGATGGACAGATGCAGCTCTCAAATGAAACACTGGCTGTAGAATCAGTCGGTGGCAATAGTGATAATCTGAATGCCGGAGTGGAGTACTTCAATTATGTCATATTTTACCGTGGGTTTGGAGAGAATGATATTCGCAATTTGCCTTTGAGCAAAGATGGAGAGAGAGTCACTTACCATGGCCTGAAGAATTATCTCAGAGATCTGGAGAAGAATGATTTTGGTGTATCCGTAAAGATTTTTGAGCGTAAAGGTGATTACCAAAATTTCATTACACAGTATGGCTTATTTGAAAGTGAATGGGAAATTGTACGTGGGATCAATAAAACAGAAGGACATGTCAGGACTTATTTTGAGACAAACTACCGGACAAGCCGTAAAGTAGTGGAAGATCTTCTGATAGAAGAAATCATCCAGAAATCATTTAACAATCGTCTTGGAGTTGAAAATGATGAAGGCGAAATGGCAAAGACACTGCTGGATATCAAGGATAAGCTGGTTGAACTTTCCCGTAAAAAGAGCGACATGGATTGTTATGACAGTCAGGTAGAGGCACTGGATACATTTTCCGGACATGTCGGTGTATTTACAGATATTTTTGAGAAGAAAGAGAAACTCCAGAAGCAGCTGTTTACAATGTTGATCGCCTGCAGAAATAATTTGAAAATCACGAATGGAGAATATCAGGAACTTCTTGCAAAGGCAAAAGAGCTTGATGAGACAATTGCACAGGAACAGAAACTGATCGGAACGGCGCAGGTCTTACAAGAACAAAAATCTCTGGAAAAAGTAACGGCATCAGTGGAAAGTTCATCTGCAGCAATCAGCAGATTGAAAGCGGATTATGAGAAAGCAAAAAGTGATCTATCCATAAAAGAATCGGCAAATGATTATTTGGATTATCAGCAGTATGGAAAACTGCGAGATGAAATGAAAGCGGCGATCGATAATCGTCTTCGTGATCATAGTGATATCATTGGTGAACTGAAAGCACTGGCACAGATCAGACATGATCATGATCAGAAAGAGGCAGAAAAATTAGCCGACAATATCTCGGAAAATCAGAAGCTATTTGAAAATATTTCTTTACAGGTTGATAAACTGACGCAGCAGGAACGAGAAGCAGATAGACTTGCAGCAGTTGCAAAAAACAATGCGGAAGTATACAGAGTTCACATTGCTCAGGATGAAAGTACATTAAAAGAACTGATGAATCAGACATCACTGTTGGTAGCAGAAAATGCGCAGGAAGAAATTGCACATCAGCAGGAACTTCTTTCGGAAGCAAAAGCAGACAGTGCAGAAGCACAACTTACGATTCAGAAGGCAGAACAGAATCTTGAGAACGTCAGAAACGAAGCCAGTCATCTTGTAGCCAGCTGTGAAATGCTTGGTCAGGAAATTGAGACATTATCAGAAAAGCTGAAAACACAGTTACAGAAACAAGAGCGTTTTCAGAAGATTGCAAAAGTATACAACGAAGCAGATGCAGAAAATCTGCAGAGTGGTATTGCAGATACATATCACAAGATGGAAGCGCAGATCAGTTCAATTCAGCTGGAAATAAAAAGACAGGAACAGTATATCAGAAATCTGGAAAGTGGCCATTATGAGCTGGACGGAGAACAGTATAATCTTGTCAGAGAATACTTGGAAAGACATTTACAGGAAGATGTTCTGACGGGACAGCAATGGCTGGAAACACAGGATGTTGAATATAGAAAAGATATCCTCAGAAGAGTGCCATTTATCCAGTACGGATTTGTGATTAAGAATGACTTTGAAAGGGTTCGCACAGATTCTGCTCTGCAGAATATTAATGACAGTTCCTATATCGTTCCGGTTATCAGTGAAGAAGCACTAAAAGATAATAGTGTGGACATGAATGCCGGCTACATTACTTATGCAGGAAAGAAACTGGACTTCCTTGAAGATAAAGGGAAAACGGTTTCTGAGATCAGAGTGGCTGAGGAAGAAATTCAGCATCTGCAGTTGCAGAGGGATAAACTGACTGACAGGGCAGCGCTGATCTGGGAAGATTATGAATTTGTACTGACATTTACGGGATTAAAAGAGGCAGGCGAAACCGTTTCAGAGGCACTGGTAAATGAGAAAAATGCAACTCTTGAAAAGCTAGAGAGTGAACGAAAACTGAAACAGAGCGAAGTGAAAACACTGGTCACAACGATTGAAACAGGTCGAAATCAGTTGAACAAGTGTGCTTCTATTATGGCAGAGTGCGAAAAATCACTTCTGGTACTTGGGAGAATCCAGGAACTTCATGGAAAAATCCAGGATCAGTATCGCTACGTCAAAGAGCAGCAGGAATCAGAGAAGACGGCACAGGATCAACTGGCTGAGACGACAAGAAATCAGCAGGAAACGCTCCGTGCTAAGAAAGAATTGGCTGATAAGCTGAATGTATTGTTGGAAAGTCAGAAAAGAGCGCAGGCAGTCTGGAAAGATCTCTTTGAGGAGTATTATCATCCGGAAGAACAGGAGTCTTACAGAGAAATCTACAATCGCCTTGCAATTCAGGCAGGACAGTTCGGAACAGATGGTGTGGAAAGTCGTTTTCTGGGATTAAAATCAGTTCTTGAAAAAGAGACTGCAGATATCAGTGATAAAGAGACTCTGGTTGCGACTTACCAGGCTTCTATGGAAAAAGCCCTTGGCGCAATTACCTATCGTGGATTTTCACTGGATCAGATTCAGGAAAAATATGAGAAAAATGAGATTACAGCCAGTCGTCCGGAAGAACTTCTTGAAATTAAGAACAGACTGGTTGAAATTGAGAGAGAAATGGATGCTCATGATAGAGACTTGGATGCGCAGAGTGCATTAATGAACAGAATTCAGGGAAGTATTGAGCATGGACGTAATCAGATCATTGAGAAATATGGAAGTTTTGAAGAATTTGAACTGGATAATCCAGATGCATATATTGAGCAGCACAAAGCACAACTTGGAAAGCTTTGTGAGGACAGAAAAGGCTTACAGACAGATACAAAGACAGCAGATAAGAAAGTCAAAGATATTCTGGTCATTGAAAAAGATCTGCAGAGAATCGTTGCAAATGCTGGACTGACAGTACCGGAAACGGATACAATCGAGACGCAGGAACAGACAGATAATCAGGAATGGAAACATCTTGAGTATACGGATATTTCTGATTATGAAACGGTTCAGAAAGATTTCGAAAAACTACTGAAACTTGAGTATAGAAGAAAAGATGACTTCCAGAAGCAGAAACTGGTTCTGACAGATCAGTTAAATGCATTGGGAGCAGTGGAACTTGCCAGTGAAGTACAGGCAAATATCAATACTCCACAGAATATGGAAGAGGCGAAACAGCTTGTTGCAAATCTTCGTGAAACCAATATTTATATTCTTCTTGAAAAAGACAGAATCGCTAAGGGAATCGAAGATATGCAAAAGATCAAGGAAAGCTTTGAAAGTAGATGTATTCAGACATGCTGTAACATTAAGTCAGAGCTTGACAGACTTCCAAAACTATCCCAGATAACTCTGGATGGTGAAGTGATTTCTATTATTGGTCTGCAGATTCCTTATGTGAAGGAAGAACTGTATCGTGACAGAATGTCCAGTTACATTGATGAGACGGTCACTGGTGCAGAAAGCTTTAAAAATCCGGAAGAACGTTTAAAATATATCAGAAATTGTCTGACATGGAAGAAGATGTTCTCTGTTATTGTAACGGATATGAATGCAATCCGGATCAATTTATACAAACGAGAGAGAATGAAAGATCAGAGCAGATATCTTCGCTATGAAGAGGCAGTCGGAAGTACCGGACAGTCACAGGGTATTTATATCCAGTTCCTGATTGCGATTATCAATTATATCTCCAGTATTAACGCATTATCTCATGAAACAACGGTACTGGGTAAGACGATCTTTATTGATAATCCATTTGGTGCGGCGAAAGATATCTATATCTGGGAACCAATCTTTAAGCTATTAAAAACCAATCATGTACAGCTCATTGTTCCGGCCAGAGGTGCCACACCGGCCATTACAGGACGTTTTGATGTGAATTATATTCTCGGGCAGAAGTTATCAGGCGGTCGTCAGCAGACGGTCGTTGTGGACTACCACAGCCAGGTAGAAAATGAAGAGATGGAATTTGTACCGATGAATTATGAACAGGGTACACTCGATATCTATGAGTAAATAACCAGATAAATAGGCTACTGCATTATATAATTGTAATAATATAGAAACTCTGTTAACATAATATAAAAGTTATGTTGACAGAGTTTTTTCATTAAAGGACTGTGATGATAAAATTTCTTAACGGACAATAGCTGTTCTTTACATTACATCACTGTCAAACATCACAGTAAAAGGTCCGTCATTTTCCAGTTCGACTTTCATGTCAGCACCAAAAACACCGGTATCAACATGAGCGACCTGTTCGCGGCATAATGTGACGAATTCTTCGTAAAGCTGGTTGGCAGTGTCGGGGGCTCCAGCCTGAATAAAATTCGGGCGGTTACCTTTTCGGCAGTCCGCATAGAGAGTGAACTGGGAAACGACGAGAAGCTGTCCATCAACATCTTTTAAAGAAAGATTTGTTTTATCATTTTCATCTGCAAAAATTCTAAGTTTAATCAGTTTATCTACATATTTCTGAAGCATATCACTGGTGTCAGTCTGGGAAACACCCAGAAATACAAGAAGGCCTTTTCCAATTTTTCCGACAGAAGTTCCATCTACTTTGACTTCTGCATGATTGACGCGTTGTATTAGTAATCTCATTGCAGTTCTCCAATCTGAATTTGTATTTTGAATCATTCTTATCTTCCCATATAGTAGCACGAAAAATTTATTTGGACTAGACATAAACTTTTAAGGCATGTGCGTAAGTGAACTGTGAGAAGGATAAAAAATATCCTGAATATTAATTCTCATATCAGTATCCATATGAACGAAAAAGAGCTGCCGCACTGATCAAGATCAGCATAAGCGACAGCTCTTTATTATATGTGTGCGTCTTTCAAAGAAGACGTCAAGGGGTGAGCCGTTGTGGACTGGCTCTATGTGATTCTTATTATAACTGATTACATCTGTTTTTCAAGTACATTTTATCAAATACCAGTAATTTCATAGTTTATTATACAAAATTCTGATTCTGAACGAAATGAAAAAATGTGACTACAGATTTAATCTTAAGTGATGTGGAAGACCATCGACCATAATCGGTGTCAGTTCTGCCTGGATCAGAGGTTTAATGTAGTTGATAAGATCATCTGTTACATAATCATCTTCTGTGATCCATTCTTCAGGAACTTTCTTTTCAATGTTAGCAATCTGATGAACATCCTGAGCATCTGTAATACAGATATAAGGATCATCAGAAATTCTCTTAAGTACGATTACTTTGCCTGTTTCGCCTTCAAATGCAGCCTTAACAGCAGCACCACCAACCTGGAATGCTTCTGTAATATCAACTCTTGAAGTCATATGGGCAGCACAACGCTGTAATGTACTAAGTTCGATCGCACGAGTCTTAATACCGAGAGCACCAGCAAGCTTGTCTGCAAGGAACTGAGCAGTCCCCTGAAGCTGTTTGTGACCAAATGCATCAACGAATTCAATGTGATCAGCTAATTCAAAGAGGTATTTGCCTTCGGCATCTTTAATACCTTCTGATACAGCGATTACAACAGAACGTTTTTCATCAATAAGTTTCTTTACTCTTGCAGTGAACTTGTCCAGATCAAAAGCAACTTCTGGAAGATAAATGAGGTCAGGACCTTCACAGTCCTCTCCCTTTGCAAGTGCAGCGGCTGCTGTGAGCCATCCTGCATTACGTCCCATGATTTCTACGATTGTGATAGCTGGGTAATCGTAAACAACACCATCTCTGATGATCTCTTTCATTGAAGCGGCAATAAATTTAGCTGCACTGCCGTATCCAGGTGTATGATCAGTGATTGCAAGATCATTATCAATAGTCTTAGGTACACCCATAAATTTAATATCACTATTAATCAGAATAGCGTAATCTGAGAGTTTTTTAATTGTATCCATGGAATCATTTCCGCCTATGTAGAAAAATGCGGAAATTTCCAGTTCATTTAAAATCTTAAAAATCTTCTCATATACAGCTCTGTCATCGCAGATTTCTGATAATTTGTAACGACATGAACCAAGGAATGATGAAGGAGTTCTCTTAAGTAAATCAATATCAAGATCTGACTTGATGTGCTCTGACAAATCAACATACTGACCGTCTAAAAGGCCTTTGATGCCGTGAAGCATACCATACACCTTATTAGCACCTCTGTCTTTCGCTGTTTTGTAGACACCTACAAGACTTGAGTTGATTACTGCTGTTGGTCCACCTGATTGACCAACAATAATATTTCCTATCATATTTTTAAATCCTCCTAGAATACTCTTAAAAGTTTAAATCGACAGCGTGCAGTTAAAGCTGTCGATTCTGAGCAAGTATCAGAGCAGAATAAAGCGTATATCCGCGCTGACTTATAAAGGTATATTAACATAATAAAGAGGCTCGCACAATATAATTTTTCCATCAGACCGCAAAAATAAGCCTTTAGACAGTGGTATTTTGTAAATAAGTACTACTTTTACAGTCACATTTTTGCTATACTAGTGACAAGAGTACATTCATAAAATTACGAAAAACGGGTAAAATAATCGCAAACATTACATTTTATATGGAAGGGAAATGATGCAGTATGGCAGAGTATAATAACCCAATTGAATATATAGCTGAGTTAAAAGAATACATCGGTACAAAACATAAGGAACGTGACAGAGATAAAGAGGAATTTCTTGCACTGGTTTCGGATATTCTGGAACACGAGAAAGTCCAGGAGATGAAGCAGTATAATCATCATAGTTACACAAGCTGTTTTCAACATTCACTTCATGTTGCCTATTATAATTATAAAATTTGCAAAATGCTGGGTTGGGATGTAAGAGCCGGTGCAAAAGCAGGCCTTCTTCATGATCTTTTCTTATATGACTGGCATGAGTATAAGCCAAAGAAAGGGGAAAGAATGCATGGATTTGAGCATCCGATCAAATCACTGCGTAATGCGAGGACGTATTTCCAACTGACGTCAAAAGAGGGGGATATCATTGAAAAGCACATGTTTCCACTGACAATCACACCTCCTAAGTATAAGGAGAGTTATGTTATTGTACTGACAGATAAATTCTGCAGTACTTGTGAAGTGTTCGACAGATTCTTTAAGAAAAACCATGCAAAGAATCGACAGCGTTTGCTTGGATATGAAAAACAGAGACACAGTGAAGAAATAGGTGTTCAGACAAAAAGAAGAAATTATATCAAACTGAATCAGCAGACGGACAGGCATTTTCAGACAGGGAGGAACTAGATATGGCACAGAAACGTTATATAGAAGGAAAGTTAAATAAACTGTTTTACGGAACAGGTGAAAAAGATAATAATGGAATGACACTGGAAGAATTTCTTGAGGCGTACGATCCAAATAAATATCAGAATCCATCCAATACAGTTGATATGCTTGTATTTACATGGAAAGAAGAGAGTGGAAAAAAGAAGATCAGCCATCTACTTATGATCAAGAGGGCAAACCATCCTGGAATCGGCTGGTGGGCACTTCCAGGCGGTTTTGTAGAATATAGGGAAGATCTTGATGAGGCAGCACGTCGTGAATTGGAAGAAGAAACGGGGATCGCCAATCTGGAAATGGAACAGCTTGTGACCTATGGAGATTTTGAAAGAGATCCAAGAACCAGAATCATTACAACAGCGTATGTAGCATTGGTCGAAGAAGGGAGCTTAAAGGCGGTTGCTGGTGATGATGCCAAAGATGCAGACTGGTTTACGGTAAAACCAGAACTTTTGGAAGAAACAAAAGGCTGTAGTCGTTATGACCTGTCAATTTCTTGCGAAAAAAGAGATCTGAGAATTCATGCAACAGTCAAAAAGACCTGGAGACCAGAGGCTGTATTAAAGAATTGTCATTATGAAGTAGAAGATGCCCAGGGTGTATGTGCAGATCATGGAGCACTCATTTTACAGGGTTTTCAATATGTAACAGAAAGATTGACACAGGCACAAAGAACAACAAAATAGAACCATACATAACGAAAAGCGAAGTGGTATCAGAAGAGAGGAAATATGGCAAAAGTAAGTTTTAAACCAGGAAATATGTTATATCCACTGCCAGCGGTAATGGTCAGTGTGACTGATGGAGAAGGAAACGATAATATAGTTACCGTTGCATGGACAGGTACAGTCTGTACCAATCCGCCGATGGCTTATATCAGCGTAAGACCGGAAAGACACTCCTATCAGATGATAGAGAAAACAGGAGAATTTGTTATTAATCTGACAACAGAAGATCTCTGTTTTGCAACTGATTTTTGTGGAGTCAGATCGGGAAAAGATCTGAACAAGTTTGAAGAGATGCATCTGACAAAGGAAAAAGCTCAGGTAGTCAGCGCACCACTGATTGCAGAGTCACCCCTCAATATTGAATGTAAGGTAAGAGAAAAAAGAGAACTTGGTTCTCATACCATGTTCATTGCAGATGTAGTAGCAGTAAATGCAGATGACAGATACATGAATGAGAAAGGTACATTTGATCTGAATGCATCACAACTGATGGTCTACTCCCATGGAAATTACTTTGGACTGGGAGAAAAGATCGGCAAATTCGGATATTCAGTTGATAAGCGTAATAAAGATAAGAAAAATGCAGTTCACGATCACAAAAAGTCAGAGCATAAGAAGAATCAGAAATCAGGCTATGGAACAGAGCAGAAAACAATGCACAAAGGCCGTAGAAGAGCAGATGAACAAAGTGAATACAGAGACCATAAGAATCATATGGAATCTGATAATCACAATGAACATAAGAGTAAGCAGAAAACGGACAGAAAGAAAGATACAGACAGAAGGAACAGACAAACAGACAGACGTGGCGACTTCAAAAGTGATAGAAAGCAAACAGAGATAAACAACGGCATGAATGTATCAAAGAAATACCGCTGGAAATAAATACGGACTGGTTACAATGGAATTGAACAGGTAGTTGAAGGAGTGACTTAAGTGAAACTTGCATATCTTGAAATCCTGAATTTTAAAACGATTCGGGAGCTGGAAATTACGAATATAGAAAATGCTTTGATTCTGGTCGGACGTAATAATACAGGGAAAAGTACGATTTTGGACGCAATCCGTGCTGTGGCGGGGGATTATAAAATCTCGGAAACAGATTTTAACCAGCCGGATGGCAATATTAGAATTACTGTTAAACTGCAGATCGATCAGGAAGATCTGCAGTACCTTCATGAAAATGGAATTGTGAGCAGATATAAGCATTTTGATCTGTGGGAAAAGGATTTTAAAAAGAAACTACCATCGTTTGAGGATGGCGTTCTTACGTTTTCATACATATTTAATAGAAATCACAGTATTCGGTACGAAGATGGTTATAAAAAGCATAATCCCTATATTCAGAGTGTATTTCCGAAGATCTATTATGTAGATCACCAGCGCAATAAGAATAATATTCAGGAAGATGTGTTGATGCTGCAGGGAGAGAGTTCAATTGCCGCACTTCGTGAAAACAAGTGTATTTTTGATAGTATGAAGAGCTGCAACCAGTGTTTCAGTTGCATTGGGTATATCAATCAAAAGCAGCCTTCTCAGCTGTCTCTCGCGGAAACTGCAAGGTTATTCCAGTATAAACTGTTCCAGGTAAATCTGAATACATTCTCGGAACGTCTGAACAAAAACTTTGCAAAAAATGGTGGAAAATCAGAAAAAATCAGCTACCAGATCGCATTTGATCCGGATCAGTTATTTCGAATCAATACAGTGGTAACGAATCGAGAACGCGGAATTGCCGGTAATGTTGCGCATATGAGTGAAGGACTTAAGAGCATATATATTCTCTCTTTGTTAGAGACCTATATCGAGACCAAAAATATTGCACCGTACATCATTATTATAGAAGAACCAGAAATTTATCTTCATCCACAGCTGCAGAAAGTGGCAAGTGAAATATTGTACCGACTCTCCAATAAGAATCAGGTGCTGTTTTCCACGCACTCTCCAACAATGCTTTTTAATTTTACAACAAAGCAGATCCGACAGGTCGTTGTGGATGATTCCTACAATACCATAGTCCGCAGGACAACAGATATCGATGGTATTCTTGATGATCTAGGATTCACTGCAAATGATCTGCTGAATGTAAATTTTGTATTTATTGTAGAAGGCAGACAGGACAAAAGCAGACTTCCATTGCTCCTTAGAAAATATTACTCAGAAATGCAGGATGAACATGGAAATCTCAAGCGGATCGCAATCATTGCAACTAACAGCTGTACCAATATCAAAACATATGCAAATCTAAAATATATGAATACGTTATATCTTAGGGATCAGTTTCTGATGATTCGTGATGGAGACGGAAAAGACAGACAAAAGCTTGGAAGACAGCTTTGCAAATACTATGGTGACCGTAGATTGGAAGATATGGAAAATATTCCAAGAGTGACAGCAAGAAATGTTCTGATCTTGAAATATTACTCATTTGAGAATTATTTTCTAGACCCGGCAGTAATGACAAAAATAGGTGTAGTCAAGTCACAAGATGAATTCTTTACGATCCTGTATGAAAAATACCAGGAATATCTCTACCGTCTGACGAGCACGAAAAAAATGCTGGAACAGTTGCAAATATCTATCTTGAGCAGACAGGATCTGATTGATAATTACGAAAATATTAAAATTTATGTCAGAGGACATAATCTGTTCGACATATTTTATGGAAGATATAAAGGAGAGCAGGAAAACGAAATTCTGCAAAAGTATATTGATGCGGCACCTCGTGAAACATTTGCGGATATTCTGGATGCGGTGGATGACTTTGTCTATTTTCAAAATAGAATTGTCTGATGCAAAAATGTTTTACTTCAACAGACTTATAGTGTTAAAATTTGGTAAATTAAGTAAAATTGCACAAATAAATACAAAATTAAAATAAACATTATGTAAATTATACAAAAACCACTTTACAAACAGACAGGCCGGTGATAAAATTTAGTTGTTACAAAAATATTACAGATTAATTAATATTTTGTGCCTGGAGGATATATGAGTTACTTTACAAAGTATGGCAGAAGAGTAAAACTAAACTTAATAAAAGCATTTACGATCAGCTGTTTCGTGTGTCTGATGTTTATTCCAGCACTCAGTAGTAATGGAACAGGATCTGATATTGGTTATTACAGCGTTGTACTTAATGGCGAGGAATTAGGTGCTGTCAATTCTGTAGAAGAAGCAAATCAGGCGATGGCAAATGCCCGTAAGAAGATTAGTACAGAATATAGTGATGTTGTCTACATGGATCCACAGTTCGAAGTAAAAGAACAGTCCAGATTCGTTGGAAAGAGAATGTCCATGGAAGACATTGAAGATGAGATTTATATCAATCTTGCATCCAGTATTGTGGATGTAGATGATCAGAAAGCATATACAGTGAGAATCGATGATTTCTCAGTTACCGTAGCAAGCAAAGAAGATGCCATTCAGGTGATTGAAGGTGCAAAGCAGACATATGATGCGAACAACGAGTTCCAGGTAAGTCTGACAGCAACTGGATCTGATAGCAATGAATATGTAGTCGATATTACCAAAGCAGGAATCACAGGTAATAATAATGATATCGTGGCAGCAGCACTGAACGGTACCATGACAACAAGTGAAGATAATAAAGAAGCAGTCAGCAGTGTTACAGATATTTCATTCTCACAGAATGTTATGATCAATGAAACGGCTGCAGCAAAATCAAATGTTATGAGTGTTGCAGATGCAATTGCGGCAATTACAAGCGAGAAGACAGTAAAGACAGTTTATACGATCGAAAGTGGCGATACACTGGAGAGCGTTGCAAAGAATAACAAGACGACAGTGGACGACCTTCTGAAACTGAACGAAGGGTATAAAGAAGACTCAGCACTGATTCCTGGTGAACAGCTGATCGTTACGACACCTGCACCGGAATTGTCAATTATTACGACACATAAAGAAACTTACGAAGAAGATTATGATGCAGATGTTCAGTATGTGGAAAATGAGAATCTTGAAAGAGGTACATCAAATGTAATTCAGGAAGGTTCAAAAGGACATAGAACAGTAACAGCAGATGTCAGATTCGTAAATGGCAAAGAGACAAGCAGAACAGTTGAAAAGCAGACAGTTACACAGACAGCTGTTCCTGAAATTATAGAAGTTGGAACAAAGACACCTGGAACATACCAGAAGCCAATTAGTGGTGGAACATTTGTAACAGGATTTGATTATGACCAGTATCAGTTCGGTGTCGATTGGGCATGCGAAGAAGGTACTTCGGTTAAAGCTTCTGCAGATGGAAAAGTAATCCGCGCATCCTGGTATTCAGATTATGGATACTGCGTTGATATTCAACATGAAGATGGTGTGGTTACAAGATACGGTCAGTTAAGCAGTTTCAACGTAGCTGTTGGGGATACTGTAAAACAGGGTGATGTAATTGCATATAGCGGTGACACTGGAAACAGTTCACAGCCTCACTTACATTTCGAGGTGCTTGTAAACGGAAATCCTGTTAATCCATTGAATTATGTAAGCAAATAATAATGACTGAAAAAAATGAACTTGAATAAGAATTTAAAATGCGGTGCGATTTTATAAAACGTACCGCATTTTTTTGTTTCCTGAAACAAAAAAAGTGGTTTACAAATATATGTAGTGTGATATAATCTTAAAGATGTGTTGTCTTATAAAAAAATAAGATTTAACAGAATTTTAAAATGTCGCTTGTTATAAAAAAGCGAATTTGAATAAGAATATTAATAGAGATAGATCATGAATTTGGTAGTGAAATCAGTAAGTGCTGATTCATTATATAGATTTTTTGTAAATTTTGGTTATAAAATATAAGAATTTAGAGTAAAATTCGAATTAGTGATGCGTAAATTTTGTTTGGGCTATTCGATCATTGTTTGTTGGCGAAGATTGAGCCTGTAATTTATATAAGAGGTGTATTATGGAACAGTTTATAATTAAAGGTGGTATTCCACTGAATGGTGAAGTATCAATTGGTGGAGCAAAAAATGCAGCACTTGGAATCCTGGCTGCAGCAATAATGACAGATGAAACAGTAACAATTGAAAATGTTCCTAACGTTAGAGATACCAGAGTGCTTTTACAGGCAATCGAAGGCATCGGCGCAAAGGTAAAGTATGTATATAACAACTCTGTTCAGATCAATGGCGGAGGCATATGTGATATAAATGTAGACTATGAATATATTAAGAAGATCAGAGCTTCTTATTATCTTCTTGGTGCATTACTTGGTAAGTATAAGAAATCAGCAGTGGCACTTCCTGGCGGATGTAATATCGGAAGCAGACCAATCGATCAGCATATTAAAGGATTTAAGGCACTTGGAGCAGAAGTAGAAATCTCACATGGTATGATTCATACATCTGCAAAAGAATTAAACGGAACACATATTTATCTCGATGTTGTTTCTGTTGGTGCAACAATTAATATCATGATGGCAGCATGTATGGCAAAAGGTAATACAATTCTTGAAAATGCTGCAAAAGAACCACATATCGTAGATGTCGCAAACTTCCTTAATAGTATGGGTGCTAACATCAAAGGTGCAGGTACAGATGTTATTAGAATCAATGGTGTAGAACGTTTACATGGTACAACTTATTCTATCATTCCTGATCAGATCGAAGCAGGTACATTTATGTTTGCAGCAGCTGCAACAAGAGGAAATGTTCTGATTAAAGATGTTATCCCTAAGCATCTGGAATCTCTTTCAGCTAAGTTGATCGAGATCGGATGTAAAGTAGAGGAATTTGACGATGCAGTTCGTGTAATTGGTGCTGGTAATCAGACTGGAACTACGGTAAAGACATTACCTTATCCTGGGTTCCCTACAGATATGCAGCCACAGATGACAGTTGTTCTTGCATTAGCGGGTGGATCAAGTATTGTTACAGAAAGTATTTTTGAAAATAGATTTAAATATGTAGATGAACTCAGAAGAATGGGTGCAACGATTAAAGTTGAAGGAAATACAGCGTATATCGAAGGTACAGATAAATTTACAGGTGCACAGCTTTCTGCACCAGATCTTAGAGCGGGAGCAGCATTGGTGATTGCAGCTCTGGCAGCAGATGGTTTTTCTGAAATCGATGAAATTCAGTATATCCAGAGAGGATATGAAGACTTTGAACTGAAGCTTCGTGCACTTGGCGCACAGATCGAAAAAGTGGATAGTGAAAAAGATGCTCAGAAATTCAAATTGAAAATTGGCTGATAAACATTTAAGTTATCAGTAATAATAAAGGCATTATACAGAGATTCTAATCTGTATAGTGCTTTTTCTGTGTGCCAGGCATGGCACTAATCTAGCTGGTGAAAGTCCAGTCACGGG
>CAJMQE010000024.1 GCA_905215405.1 uncultured bacterium | reverse complement strand
TATCCCCTTATAGGGGACACAGCAAACCACCGGTTATACCGGTGGCTGTGATTGCCCCAATTTGTAAGAATGATGTACAGATGCATTGACCTGCAGATACAGAGACGAATAACAGAGTGTTTTTCGATGGTATGTTTTCTTTTAGAAGTTTGAAATGATAGAAATAGTATATATAATGCTATTTTTTATATCGTTGAAACAGATTGACATAAACGATATAACGATTATTATATAACTATAACACGTATACACAAATCTACTGGTGACGGGTAAATCTTCTATGGAAATTTTCTGATCATGCGTCAGTTGTGAAAGCATGGATCATACAGAAATGAAATCTGTATCAGGTAAATGACAAAGTAGAATTAATATATATATGCGAGAAAAGAATGGAGGAAACTTATGTTTAACAGAGTGGCAAGTGCAACAATCAATGGTCTTGAGCCTGAAATCGTAAATGTAGAAGTGGATGTGAATACAGGCCTTCCTGGATTTGATATGTGCGGATTTCTTTCTTCAGAGGTGAAAGAATCAAGGGAACGGGTCAGGATTGCAGTCAAAAATATAGGAATCAGACTTGGCCCGCAAAAGATCACTGTAAATATGTCTCCGGCAGATATCAGAAAAAGTGGTACTGGATTTGATCTACCTATCGCTATCGGTGTATTGGCATCCAATCAGTATATTAGCAGTGAATCGCTAAAAGATACTTTCTTGATTGGGGAATTGAGCCTGAATGGAAATGTGAATTATGTAAAAGGAGTTCTGCCGGCGATCTGTAAAGCGAAAGAAGAAGGATTTAAACGTTGTATTGTTCCTAGTGCAAATGAATTCGAGGGTGCAGTAATAGATGAAATTGATGTAATAGGAGTAAATACGCTAGCAGAGGCAATGGATTTTCTAAATGAAAAAGTAGCTTTGCGTCCGGTACAGCATAAAAATTTTGATGAGATCTGTGCGGGAAAGCAGATTGAACAAAAAAATGATTTCTCAGAAATAAAAGGACAGGCAGCCGCAAAACGTGCAACGCTGATAGCTGCAGCAGGTATGCACAATATTATGTATATAGGAGCGCCAGGAAGTGGCAAGACAATGATGGCAAAAAGAATACCAACAATTTTGCCGGATCTGACATTCGAGGAAAGCTTGGAAATATCGAAAATTTATAGTGTGGCAGGTCTACTTGACGCAAAGAATATACTTCTTACACAACGACCATTCAGGAGTCCTCATCACACGGTCACGTCGGCAGCTCTGATCGGTGGTGGAAAAGTACCAGTACCGGGCGAAATAACACTTGCAGACAGAGGGGTACTTTTCCTTGATGAACTTACTGAATTTTATTCGAATACGATGGAGTCGCTCAGACAACCACTCGAAGACAAGAAAGTAACAATTGTAAGACTGAATGCAGCATATACATACCCATCTGAGTTTATGCTCGTTGCAGCGATTAATCCCTGCAAATGTGGATATTATCCAGACAGGAATATCTGTAACTGTTCGGAATATGATATTAACAGATATCTGGGAAAAATTTCACAGCCTTTCTGGGACCGGTTCGATCTATGTGTTGAGACAAGTAAGATGCAGTTTAGAGATCTGGCGCAGGTGACAGACACTGTCAGAAGTTATCAGGGGAGAAGCATTTGTGAGACGTCTGGCCAGATGAAAGAGAAGGTGCAAAAAGCAATTGCCTTTCAAAAGGATAGATATAAAAATAAAAAAATAACATTTAACTCTGAACTATCCATGATACAGATAAAAAAATATTGCGAACTGGGCAGGCAGGAATCTGCTTTTATGGAAAAAGCGTTCGATAAAATGAATTTGACGGCACGCGGGTATCACAAAATTTTAAAGACGGCCAGAACGATCGCAGACCTGGAACAGGAGGAAAAGATTCAGGTTTCCCATCTGGCAGAGGCGGTTTCGTATAGAAGTTATGATACAACTGTGCACGCGATGAGATAAGAACTTTGAATAGAATTTTATATTTGGTATTTATTTTCGAATTTAGCAGGAAAGCTATTCAATATACAAGAATGGAGAATGGTCATGAATAAAGAACAACAGGATTTTTACTGGTTCTGGCTTTGCAGTGTTCCAGGTATAGGAAGCGCCAAGATCAGAAATATTTTACATACATTTTCAACTCCGGCAGATGTATATGCAGCATCGGATCAACTACTGGAGAAAGTGCCGGGAATTGGAGCGAAGGAAATTAAAAGTCTGAAGAACAGTCGAAGAGAATCGATCGTTTATCAGCAGTTCATTTCGATGAAAAAGAATGGAATTCAGTTTATTACATTCGACGATCCCCAATATCCATCCCGCTTAAAAACAATCTATGATTATCCATTTGCATTATACTGTAAGGGAAACATGCCAAGGGACAATGCGCCGGCTATTGCAATCGTTGGGGCAAGGAACTGTACGAATTATGGCAGGGAACTGGCTCAGTCATTTGGATATGAATTTGCAAAGATGGGCTTTCAGATCATCAGCGGGATGGCAAGAGGAATTGATTGTGCAGGACAGAATGGCGCAGTGAGAGCAGACGGTGAGACTTATGGAGTGCTGGGATGTGGCGTCGATGTCTGTTATCCGAGGCAGAATATTGATCTTTATATGGAATTGCTAGAGCATGGCGGTATAATTTCAGAATATGCCCCTGGCACACAGCCGCTCAGACACCAGTTTCCAATGCGCAACAGAATCATCAGCGGACTGGCTGACGTGATCATAGTTGTTGAGGCAAGAGTGAAAAGTGGATCACTGATCACAGTAGATCAGGCGCTGGAACAAAATAAAGAAGTTTATGTCGTTCCGGGGAGAATTGGTGACAGCCTGAGCGAAGGCTGTAATAATCTAATCAAAATGGGCGCGCAGATGATTACTGAACCTGCTGATATTCTAAACAATTCAATGATTTCTCAGAAATTTATTAATTTTAAACATAATATACAAAATATTGAAAATAATAGCGATAAAGATACGAAAAAAAGTAACAAAAATAATATTGTTCTTGCAAGGGTAGAAAAAATGGTGTATAGTAATGTGGATTTATTTCCGAAAAGCTTAGACAATATTATAGAAGAGACAAAACTACAGCCACAAGAGGTTGTGAATGCTTTGGTTTATCTTGAAATAAGCGGTTATATTAGGGAAGTATCTAAACATTGTTATGTAAAAGTATTATAATTTCATAATTGAATGTATTGAAATTAAACGGGGAAAAATTTGGAGGCAAAAATGGCAAAGTATTTAGTAATCGTGGAATCACCAGCGAAAGTTAAAACAATAAAAAAGTTTCTTGGAGCAAATTATGAAGTGGCGGCTTCGAATGGGCATATAAGAGACTTGCCAAAAAGTCAGTTGGGAATCGATGTTGAACATGATTTTGAGCCTAAATATATTACTATCCGAGGAAAAGGTGACATTCTTGCCAAACTCAGAAAACAGGTGAAAAAAGCTGATAAAGTATATCTCGCAACTGACCCCGATCGTGAGGGAGAAGCTATTTCCTGGCATCTCGCAAAAGCTCTGAAACTTGAAGACAAAGAAATTAACAGAATCAGTTTCAATGAGATTACCAAGAATGCAGTTAAAGCTTCTATTAAGGCTTCCAGAAAGATTGATATGGATCTTGTTGATGCTCAGCAATCCAGAAGAATTATTGACAGAATGGTTGGTTATGGCATCAGTCCTATATTATGGGCGAAGGTAAAACGTGGATTGAGCGCTGGTAGAGTTCAGTCCGTTGCGTTGAGAATTATTTGTGACAGAGAAGAAGAAATCAATTCATTCATTCCAGAAGAATACTGGTCCCTTGATGTCCTATTAAAGGTCAAGGGCGAAAGAAAACCTCTGGTTGCTAAATTCTATGGAGATAAGAATGGGAAAATTGATATCAAGAATGAGACCCAGATGAATGAAATACTTGGTGAACTTGAGAACGAGTCATTTTCAGTGGATACCATTAAAAAGGGTGAAAAGGTCAAGAAAGCACCTATGCCTTTTACCACAAGTACTCTTCAGCAGGAAGCATCCAAAGTACTTAATTTTTCAACACAGAAAACAATGAGACTGGCACAGCAGCTTTACGAAGGTGTTGAAGTTGCAGGACATGGAACAGTTGGTATTATTACATATCTGCGTACCGATTCTGTCAGAGTTGCAGAAGAAGCGCAGGTAATGGCGAAAGATTATATTACTGAAAATTATGGTGAAGATTATCTTGCAAAATTTCACACGATGAAAAATGCAAATAAGAAAATACAGGATGCCCATGAGGCAATCCGACCAACTAATTTATCATTGACGCCGGTTGTAATTAAGGAATCACTTTCCCGTGATCAGTTTAGGCTTTATCAGTTGATTTGGAGAAGGTTTGCGGCGAGTCAGATGAGTGATGCTGTTTATGAAACAACATCGATAAAAATAGCGGCAGGAAAATATCGTTTTAATGTATCTGCGTCAAAAATTAAATTTGACGGATTTATGTCCGTTTATAAGAATGATGACAGCGAAAAAGAAGAAAATAATACCGTAGTTAAGGATATTACAAAGGATACTCAGATTACTGTTGATGAATTTCAGCAGAAACAGCATTTCACCCAGCCACCTGCACATTATACAGAAGCATCGCTTGTAAAGACGCTTGAAGAACTTGGTATTGGTCGTCCAAGTACTTATGCGCCAACAATTACAACGATTATTGCAAGAAGATATGTGGCGAAGGAAAATAAAAATTTATATGTTACTGAACTTGGTGAAGCAGTTAACAGTATCATGATAAAAGCATTTCCAAGTATTGTTGATGTGAACTTTACTGCGACTATGGAATCTCTGCTCGATGGAGTTGGGGAAGGCCATGTGAACTGGAAGACAGTTATCAGGAACTTCTATCCGGATCTTAAACAGGCAGTAGATGATGCTCAGGAAGAATTGGAAAGTGTCAAGATTGAAGATGAGGTGACAGATGTAATCTGTGATCTGTGCGGACGCAACATGGTTGTAAAATACGGCCCACATGGTAAGTTCCTGGCATGCCCAGGATTTCCAGACTGTAGAAACACAAAGCCTTATCTTGAAAAGATTGGCGTAAAATGTCCGAAATGCGGAAAAGAAGTCGTTTTGAAGAAGACGAAAAAAGGTAGAAAATACTATGGTTGTGAAGACAATCCAGAATGCGATTTTATGACATGGCAGAAGCCATCAGAAAAGAAATGTCCAAGATGCGGCGGTTATATGCTGGAAAAAGGGAATAAGTTAGTATGCGCAGATGAAAACTGTGGATATGTTGAAAGCAAAGAAAAAGAGAAATAAGTTTTAAGCGAAATGGTCAATATTCAAACAAAACAATCAATTGTGCAAAAATATTGCAAATATTATTAAAATGTGCTATTATTTTAGTAGATTTCAATAATGATGGATGATTATTTCGTAAGGAGGTATACAATGAGTGTTCAGTTACTAGATAAAACAAGAAAAATTAATAAACTTTTACACAACAATCATTCTCACAGAGTTGAGTTCAATGATATGTGTGACGTTTTAAGCGCCATTCTTGAGTCAAATATATTAGTAATTAGTAAAAAAGGTAAAGTCCTTGGAACAGGATTTTGCGAAGGCGTAGATAAAATTGATGAACTGATTTTTGACAAAGTTGGCGGCTTTGTTGACAGTATGTTAAATGAAAGATTGTTGAGCGTCCTGTCAACAAAAGAAAATGTAAATTTGTCCACATTGGGATTTACGACAGACAATGTGAAAAAATTTCAGGCATTACTGGCACCAATCGATATCGCTGGTGAAAGACTTGGTACACTTTTTATGTATAAGAGTGATACAAGCTATGAAATCGATGACATCATTTTATGTGAATACGGTACGACAGTAGTAGGACTTGAAATGATGCGTTCCGTTAATGAGGAAACAGCAGAAGAAGAGAGAAAACAGCAGATCGTAAAGTCAGCAATCAGTACTCTTTCATCTTCAGAACTGGAAGCTATCAAACATATCTTTGAAGAACTTGATGGTAACGAAGGAATTCTTGTAGCAAGTAAAATTGCAGACAGAGTTGGTATTACAAGATCTGTTATCGTTAATGCTTTAAGAAAATTTGAAAGTGCTGGAGTAATTGAGTCCCGTTCTTCAGGAATGAAGGGAACTTACATCAAGGTTATCAATGATGTGGTTTTTGACGAATTAAAGAAAGTAGATTAAAGAATTTGATCTATTATAAAAAAAGACAGAACCAAAATTTTACTGGTTCTGTCTTTTTTTGCGCGTAGAGGGCGAAAAAAAGGCACAAATTAGCGAAATATGAAAAAAATAACTTGTAATTTTCTATAGATAATTTATAATATAAGATATAGTTATTGTGAATTGACTAAGGTTTAAAGCGGAGATTATAAAATAATTTTGAAAGGAGCAGTTTTATGTTTGGCTCAGGAGCTTTTGGTTATGTAGACGTTTTGACTAAGGCAGCAGATTCAAGCTGGCTTAGAAATGAAGTGCTTTCTAACAATATTGCCAATGTAGATACTCCAAATTACAAGAGACAGGATGTTGCTTTCGCAACATATCTGAATTCTGCACTGGAATCATCTGGTGGAGCAAATTCTACACTGATGCAGAAAGTAAACAATGCGAATCTTGATTCAGTTACTTCAAAAATATACAAAGATAATTCAACGCTGTCATATAGAAGTGATGGTAATAATGTTGATATTGAAACAGAGAACGTTGAACTGGCATCAAACCAGATTAATTATGATGCGCTTCTCGATAGTATGAGTAATGAATTTACAAGAATGAAGGCAGTCTTATCATAGCATTGATAGACAGGTATAAGACAAGGTTATAAAAAGGTTGTTAGAAGGGAGCAGCAATGGCATTATTTTCACAGTTTAATATCTGTGCATCGGGTATGACAGCACAGAGATTAAGAACAGATGTTATATCTGAAAATATAGCAAATGTTAATACGACAAGAACATCAGACGGGACCCCTTATGTAAGAAAACAGGTGGTTTTTACTGAAAAAGGCAATATTATTAATTCATTTGACAATATTCTGAACGCAGCACGTTCAGGCGCAGGTGGAAATGGCGTAAAGGTCACAGAAATATCTGAGGATACTTCTACGCCTATGCAGCAGGTATATGAACCATCCCATCCAGATGCGGATGAGAACGGTTATGTTACATATCCGAATGTTAATATTGTTCAGGAAATGACAGATATGATAGATGCTACAAGAGCTTATGAAGCCAATGTAACAGCATTTAATGCGGGTAAATCAATGGCAACAAAAGGCCTTGAAGTGGGTAAAAACTAAATTCGATCTGAATGAGGCTGCATAGTATGTGGCCTAATCGGGACGGATTACATTAGGAGGAAATAAAATGGATGTATCATCAGTGATGCAGAATTTGAGTACAGATTACGTAAGTAAAATGACTGATGCAATGAAGACATCAGCGACAGCAAATACATCAGCAAACACATCATCGGTTGGTTCCAGCGATACGTTTGATTCAGTATATAATACAGCACTTGGACTGGTTAACGACACAAATTCATATATTCAGGATGCGCAGCAGGCTGAAACGGATTTTGCACTTGGCAATCTTACAAGTACTCATGAACTTAGTGCAATTCAGCAGAAGGCAAATATTGCATTACAGTATACAGTGGCTATACGAGATAAGGCACTGGACGCATACAAAGAAATTATGAATATGCAGATTTAATTATGGAAAGGCTTGTATCACGGACAGACGTAGTGTGTGATACACTTGGGGAAAAACATGGATAAGTTAAAGCAGCTTCCTAAAAAGTTATTGGAAATTTGGAACAAATATACGAGAAAACAAAAGACAATCATCATTAGTACAGTTGCTGTTGTTGTAGTAGCTTTGGTTATTCTGGTACTTGTTATCAATAAGCCATCATACTCTACGCTGACACAGTGCAGCTCCTATAATGAAATGAGTCAGGTCACTAAGTTACTGACAGATAATAGTATTGAGTATACGGTAGATGACAGTACAATGGTCGTAAAAGTAAACAAAAGCGATCTGACTAATGCAAAAATGATACTTGCATCTGGGGATATTAAAACAACCGGATACAGCCTGGAGGATGCATTAAAGAGCAGCTTCAGTACAACAGAATCTGATAAACAGAAACAGTGGCAGTCATATCTTGAGACAAAGTTTGCTAACGATCTCTCAAGTGTGGATGGAGTAAAATCTGCATCTGTTACTGTTGTTCTTGGTGAGTCTACGAACACGTTTTATGCTACAAAATCAGAAACATCGATTTCAGTAGTACTCGATCTTAATCAGACTATCGACGATGATACTGCAAGCGGAATGGCACAATTCCTTGCTACAGCAGTTGGAAATTCTAATACAGACAAAATTACAATTATCAGCACAGATGGACAGACATTATTCTCTGGATCTGATTCAACAGCAAGTACAAGTGGTACAAATGTAAGCTTGAATTCTCAGCAGAAATATAAAGCTCAGATCGAGACTACAATGAAGAACTCTCTGAAACAGAGTTTACTTGCAACAGGATTATTTGATGATGCATATGTTACAACAAATCTTGTAATGAACTGGGATGCAGTCAACAAGATCGCAACAGAATATACAGCTCAGGAAGGTAGAGATGAAGGTCTTTATTCTGAGTCTTATGTAGAAAAATCTGAAAATGGTGGAACAAGTGCAAGTGGTGTACCTGGAACAACCTCAAATGATAATACGACAACATATGATGTATCTGATGGAACTTCAAATACATCCAAGTATTCAGTTGAAAAGTATTCTTATTTACCAAATGAACTTGTTACAACAACAACACAACAGCCAGGTTCACTGGTTTATGATGAATCTTCACTGACAGTAACATTTATTAAAAATGTAACTTATAACGAAGATGAATCAAAAAAACTCGGATATCTCGATGGTACAACATGGGATGAATTTAAGGCAAACAATAGTCAGCCTACAGCAATTGATGTTGATGATACATGGTTGACAGCTATTTCTAATGGTACAGGTGTTCCAACGGGAAGGATCACTGTGCTTGCATATCAGAAGCCATTCTTTGTAGACAGTACTGCTACACCACTGGCTAAGACACTTACATTCTGGGTACAGATCGTACTTGCAATTCTGATCCTTGGATTACTTATATTTGTAATCTTAAGAAGTGCAAAACCATTAACAGTGGAAGAGAAAGAACCAGAATTATCAGTAGAGGAGATGTTAGCTACTACGAAAGAAAATCAGCCAGCATTGGAAGATATTGATTTACAGGAAAAATCAGAGACCAGAAAAGCAATTGAAAAATTTGTGGACGAAAATCCAGAAGCCGTTGCATTGCTGTTACGTAACTGGTTGAATGATGGATGGGAGTGATAAAGTATGCCAAAAAGCGTATCGAATGAAAGAGAAATGGATGGGGTTGAAAAGGCTGCAGTATTACTTATTGCGTTAGGACCAGAAAAGTCCTCCCAGATATTTAAACATTTAAAAGAGGATGAAATTGAGCAGCTTACTCTCGAAATCGCGAATACAAGCAGCGTTTCTCCTCAAACAAAAGAAGAAGTCATGAATGAATTTTATGAAGTATGTCTCGCACAGCAGTATATCGCAGAAGGTGGTATTGGCTATGCGAAGGAACTTCTTGAAAAAGCACTTGGTGAAGAAAAGGCAAAAGATGTTATTGGAAAACTTACTGCCAGTCTTCAGGTTCGTCCATTTGAATTTATCAGAAAGACGGATCCAAGCCAGTTACTTAACTTTATTCAGGATGAGCATCCACAGACAATTGCTCTGATCCTGTCTTATTTACCTGCTTCACAGTCATCTATGGTTGTATCAGCATTACCTCCTGAAAAACAGGCGGATGTTGCAAAACGTATTGCACAGATGGATCGTACATCACCAGATGTCATTAAGCAGGTGGAAAAAGTACTTGAACGTAAACTTGCATCTCTTGTTAACCAGGATTACACAATTGTCGGCGGTGTCGATTCTATCGTTGATATCCTGAACTCAGTTGACAGAGGTACAGAAAAACATATTATGGAAACTCTTGAAATTGAAGAACCAGAACTTGCAGATGAAATCCGTAAGAAGATGTTCGTATTCGAAGATATCCTTTCACTCGACGACAGAGCTATTCAGCGTGTACTTAGAGATGTGGATAACTCCGATCTTGCACTTGCACTTAAAGGATCTAATGAAGAAGTTCAGAATGTTATTCTTAATAACCTTTCAAAACGTCTTGCTGTTATGATCAAGGAAGATATGGACTTCATGGGTCCTGTACGTATGAAGGATGTTGAAGAAGCACAGCAGAAGATTGTTAATATTATAAGAAAACTTGAAGATTCTGCCGAGATCGTTATCGCAAGAGGTGGAGGTGACGAGATCGTTGTCTAATCTTTTAAAGAGTAGAAATGTAATCAGTTCTACTGAAAGGGTAATCGATTATAATGAACTTATCAAAAACAAGATTGAGACAATTCTGAAAGAAAGCCAGAATGAAAATGCTTCTGGCTTTGTGACGGGATTGACTGCAGATTTTGTTGAAGCTGTAACTGATGAAGAAGCTGATGAAGATGGTATGACAGATGCTGTACAGAGTGATGGACAGGAAGATCTGTCATCTAATCTGATCAAACGTTCAGATCTTGAAATGGCAACAGCACAGGCACAGACTGTACTTGACGAGGCCAAGGAAGAGGCTGAACAGATTATTGCACAGGCAAACAGTCAGGCAGAACAGATTCGACAGGATGCTTACGACAAAGGTAAAATGCAGGCAATTGTAGATATGGAAAGTGAATATGATCAGAAGAAGAATCAGCTTGAAACTGAATTTTCAGCAAAAATGCAGGATCTTGAAAATGATTATGCAAAGAGAAAACAGGAAATGGAGCCGGAACTGGCGGAAACAATTCTGAGTGTAATTAAAAAATCGCTTAATGTGATCAGTGAAGATAATGAAGAGATTATTCTGAATCTGATTAACGGTGTAATGCAGAATGCGGAAGTCAGCCATGAATTTTTGATCAAGGTTTCCCCAGATGATTATAGCTTTGTAATGAATAATCAGGGGAAGATTTATTGTTCTATGACAAAAGATGTTCAGATTGAAGTGATTGAAGACAGTTCGATGAAGAAAAATCAGTGCATTATAGAAAGTGACACGGGAGTTTACGACTGCAGTCTTGATATTCAGTTAGAAAGTCTAACAAAAGAAATCAAGCTTTTAAGTTGTATCTAAAATACTAAAAGAGGTAATGTGATTTGCCAGTAATTGATAAGGAAAAATATTTAAAATTAGCAGATAAATCATACTATAAAAAACTTGGCCGTGTTACAAAGATAGTTGGATTGACGATTGAATCAGTCGGACCGGATGCCAAGCTGAATGATTTATGTAAGATCAGATCAAATGATGGTACACAGGAACTATATGCTGAAGTCGTTGGCTTTAAGGATTCCAGAGTATTACTGATGCCTTTTGACAGTGTCGATGGTATTGGTCCTGGAAGTATCGTTGAAAATACAGAAAGTCCATTGGTTGTAAAAGTTGGAGAAGAATTACTGGGACATACACTTGATGGCCTTGGAAATCCAACCAATGGCGATTTACTTAACTTGCCGGAAGAATATTCGGTAGAAGCTGCACCACCTGATCCAATGTCCAGAGAAATTATTAGTGAAGTACTTCCACTTGGGGTTAAAGCAGTAGATGGACTTTTGACAGTTGGTAAGGGACAGAGAATTGGTATATTTGCAGGTAGTGGTGTTGGAAAAAGTACATTGCTTGGTATGTTCGCAAGAAATACAAAGGCAGATATTAATGTAATTGCCCTGATCGGAGAACGAGGACGTGAAGTACGAGAATTCGTTGAACGTGATATGGGTGTAGAAGGAATGAAGCGAAGTGTACTGGTTGTCGCAACATCAGATAAGCCAGCGTTAATTCGTAATAAAGCAGCAAAAACAGCAACAGCAATTGCTGAATATTTTAGAGATCAGGGGAAAGATGTCCTCCTTATGATGGATTCACTTACCCGTTTCTCAATGGCTCAGCGTGAGATTGGACTGGCGTCAGGAGAGCCACCTGTTACACGAGGATATCCACCAAGTGTTTACAGTGAAATGCCTAAATTGCTCGAAAGAGCAGGAATGGCGCAAAAGGGTTCTATTACAGGACTTTATACGGTACTTGTAGATGGTGATGATTTCAACGAACCAATTACAGATACTGCAAGAAGTATTTTGGATGGTCATATTATGTTGTCCAGAAAACTCGGTCATAAGAATCATTATCCTGCAATTGATGTATTACAGAGTATTTCTAGATGTATGAGTCAGATTGCTGAGAAGAATCATAATGCACTTGCAGGAAAGCTGAAATCAGTACTGGCTACTTATAATGAGGCAGAGGATTTAATTAATATTGGTGCTTATAAAAAAGGATCGAATAAAAATATAGATTATGCAATATCAAAGATTGATGCAGTAAATGATTTCCTTATGCAGACTACAGATGAGAAGTTTAACTTCGAAGATGAAATAGCAATGTTAGAGCATCTGTTTGAAGAAAAACAAAAAGCAACCGATTAATTAAATTTATTGTAGAATGGTTTGGAGCTCAAGATGGCAAAGTTTTTATATAAAATGCAAAATATTCTTGATATTAAGCTACGTCTCGAGACTCAGGCAAAAACAGCATATGCGCAAAGAGCAGCTGCACTTGCTGAGGAGGAAGACAAGCTTAATGTTCTGTTTGCCAGAAAAAAGGGCTATGAAGAACATGCCAGAGAACTGGCGACTGCAAAACTGAACATACCATTAATTGTGCAATGCAGTGATGCGATCAGAATTATGGATGATCAGATCAAAAAGCAGATTGTCAAGGTTCATGTTGCACAGAAGAATCTGGATCTGGCAAGGGAAAATCTTAACCAGGCTATGCAGGAACGAAAGACTCATGAGAAACTAAAAGAAAAAGCATTTGATCAGTTCAAACTTGAACTTAATGATCAGGAAAAGAAAGAAATCGATGAGCTTGTGAGTTTCAATTACAACGACAATAATAAAGAAACAGGTGAATAGCGATGGCAAAGAAAAAATCAAAAGAAGAACTCGATATTGATGATCTTGATGAAACTGAATTAGACGATCAGGATGGGGAAGAAAAAGAAAAAGGTGGAAAACTTGCCGGAATTCTTATTGCTATTGTAATTATAGCCATTTGGCTTGTTATATTTGGCATTCTGATTAAGACGGATGTGGGCGGATTTGGTAGTACTGTACTGAGACCTCTTTTAAAAGATGTTCCAGTAATTAATAAGATCCTTCCAGATGCAACAGATGAAGAAGTAGCAGAAGAAAATGGTTATAAATATAAGAGCCTTGCAGAAGCTGTTGACAAGATCAAAGAATTAGAACAACAGTTGGATGCATATGAAAATACATCAGACAGTAGTGCTGATCAGATTCAGGATCTGACTGCCGAGGTCGCAAGACTGAAACAGTTTGAAGATAATCAGGAATATTACGAACAGTTAAAGAAAGATTTCGATGAACAGGTTGTATTTAATGACAATGCACCTGACATCAGTGAGTATCAGAAGTGGTACGAATCTATTGATTCTGCAAATGCTGCTGAAATTTATCAGCAGGTATTGGAGAAAATTAATTACACCCAGCAGGTTAAGGACTGGGCAGAAGCATATTCTAAGATGGAACCTGCAAATGCTGCAGCGATCTTAGAGGAAATGACAGGCGATACAGACCTGGTTTCTGCTATCCTTTTAAATATGAAGTCTACTCAGCGTGGACAGATTTTGGCAGCTATGGACACAGTATTTGCGGCTAAGATTACAAAAATCATGTATCCTGAATAAAGAGAAAGGAGGACGAAAATGGCAAATTCCAACATACCAGCAATTAGTAATTTAATGACTTCTGCCGGTGCGGATGGATCAAAAGCGGTGTCATCTTCAAAGTCTAGTGCAAAAGCTGATTTTGGCAAAGTAATGAGCCAGTCAATTTCTACATATTCCAGTAATAATTACCAGGGAAAAGATGCGCAGGGTACTGTAAGTGTTAACAAAACAAATAGTACAAAGGCGAATACGGAAAAGACTAATCAGCTGTCTGATAAAGACATGAACAGTGCAAATGGACAGGCATCATCAAAGATTAATTCAGTGTCTGATAAGAGTAATGTTTCATCTAGTGATGTGAAAGATAAAGTCGATGATATGCTTCAGTCAGTGAAGGATGAGATCAAGAAAGTACTCAACGTTACAGATGATCAGCTTGATGCTGCAATGGCTGCACTAGGTATTACCTTACAGGATCTGTTGTCTCCGAACAATCTTACGAATCTTGTAATGCAGGTAACAGGAAATGATAGTGCACTTGCATTGCTTACAGATGGAGATCTTTCAAGTCAATTAAAACAGATCATGGATTTTGTTTCTGAAACAGTAACTCAGACTGCACAGGATCTTGGCATAACAACAGATGAACTGATGCAGGTAACTGAAACATTCAGTGATGATAATGAGAATCAGAGCTTTGCAGAAACACTTGATACACTTACTCAGCAGTCAGCAACGACAGAAGATACTGCTAAGACTACAGTTGCCTCAGGTTCAGATGCAATTGCTACACAGGAAGAACAGTCTGATGAAATGCAGGAAACTACAACACAGTCGGCTGATCAGGATTTACAGAGTGTAGTTGAAGAAAAAGTAACGGTACAGTCTGATAGTCAGAGCGGTGAAGAAACATCTGCTAAAGATAATGGTACAAATGAAAATGCGAACAATACGTTCAATCAGATCACACAGAATCTGACACAGGCAGTAGAAAAGACATTTACAACTGTAAATGAATCAACAGGTGTAAGTACTGTTGAAATCGTACAGCAGATCATTGATGCAGTTAAAGTCAGAGTAACACAGACAGTACAGTCAATGGATATTCAGTTAAATCCTGAAAATCTTGGTAAAGTCAATCTGACTGTTGTTGCAAAAGAAGGCGTTATTACAGCTCAGCTGACAGCTGAAAATGAAGCTGTTAAAAAAGCACTGGAAAGCCAGATGAGCACACTGAAAGAAAACTTTACCCAGCAGGGATTAAAAGTTGATTCAGTAGAAGTTGTGGTTCACAGTCATGCATTTGATGCAGAGCACAATTTAAATAAACAGTCATCCGGGGATGATAAAAATGGTAAGAAGTCTAATAAACATCTGAATCTCGATAGTCTGAACGATTTATTTGATGAAGATCTATCAGATGAAGAGAAGAGTGTAATGAATATGTTCAAGGACGGAAACAGCAGCGTAGAATATACTGCTTAGTTCGATAGGAACAATAAGGGCTTACGCGTTCTATAAAGACGCGGATTGGAGGATAAAATGGCAGACAGTTCAACAACGATTGGATCACAGGCAACTATGAGCTCTGACGGAACTTTAGTTACTAAAGCTGCTTCAGGAGTCAGCTCAACATCTGAAAAAACAAGTAATTCTACATTGGATAAAGATGCATTTTTACAGTTACTTGTTGCACAGATGAAATATCAGGATCCACTGGAACCAACATCTAATACAGAATATGTGGCACAGCTTGCAACATTTTCACAGGTAGAAGAACTTCAGAATATGCAGAATTCAATGGCACAGACACAGGCTAACAACCTGATGGGCAAGATCGTAGTTATGAAAACGACTACAGCAAGTGGTGCAACTGCATATGTTTCAGGAGAAGTTGAAAGAGTAGTTGCAAACAGCGGCAAAACTTATCTTGGTGTCGATGGAAGTCTTTATGATATTGATGATCTTGATTCAATTGTTTCAGAAGATTTTTATGATAAATATTACAAGGATAAAACAACTTCAACAGAAGGAACAGAAACAGGTACGACAGGTTCTACAACTGGTAGTACAGATTCTTCTGATAAAGCAGATTCATCTGAAAAAACAGATGATACAGAGAAAGCTTAAACAGTTGGAAAGTTTTATTTGGAAATACGCATTTAACTAAACTCATTTAATATGAGTTGTAATCTATGAGATCGGGGGCAGACATGCAGATCAATAATAACAACTTCCCTTCTATAGAGCAGGTTACTGGGCAGTATTTAAAGAAATCCAATACAAACGCAGGAGTTACCGGAAAGGCACAAAACTTTCAGGATGTCTTGCAGCAAACTTATAGCGATTTAAATGCAACACAAGTGGATACCGGTTTATCGGAGCTGAGATTTTCAAAACATGCGGGAGAAAGATTAGCTCAGCGCAATATTAGTTTGACCGAGGAGCAATTAAAAAGGTTAGAGGATGGAGCCCAAAAAGCCAGCGCCAAGGGAATAAAAGAGTCCTTAGTATTAATGGACAATTTGGCTTTTATAGTCAACACAAAAAATCACACGGTCGTTACAGCGATGGATCAAAGTAACGAAGATGACAATATTTATACCAATATAGATGGGGCTGTTGTCATATAGGCTGGACCGTAAGGAAGTCTTCGTCTCTGATTGCCAGATGAGACGGGTACGGTTTCCATCTATGAGGTGAGGTTATTAATGGAGGAAAATAATTATGATGAGATCATTATATTCTGCTGTCTCTGGGTTAAGAGTACATCAGACAAAGATGGATGTTATTGGTAATAACATTTCAAATGTAAATACGGTTGCTTACAAATCACAGTCAGTAACATTTAGTGATGTATACTATCAGACAACGCAGACTGCAACAGGCCCTAATGCCACAACTGGTAAGGGTGGTCAGAATGCTATGCAGATCGGTCTTGGTTCATCAGTAGGATCTATTTCAACTTCAATTGAAACAGAAGGTGCTGCACAGCGAACAGATAATGCATTTGATTTGAAACTTTCAGGAAATTCATTCTTTATCGTAGATAATGCAGGTAGTACATACTTTACAAGAGCCGGAGATTTTACAAAAGATGCTGCTGGTAATCTCGTAACAACTTCTGGTGCAAAAGTAATGGGATGGCAGGCAGATAAAGATGGTAATATCATCAAAGATACAGTATCACCTTTATCAGTTATGAGTGCAGATGTAATGTACACTGATCCTGAACAGACAACAAATATTTCAATCAGTGGTAATATCAATAAAGATGATACAAGCTTTACATCAGGTTCAAAGGTTGTTACAACTTCATTTGAATTTTATGATAATCTTGGATATGCATATAAAGCATCTATTGATATTGCACAGGATCCAACAGATAGTTCAAAATATACAATGACTATGGGAAAAATTACTTCCGATGGAACAGAAACAAATCTTTCTGTTGCTTTAAGCCCTGCATCTTTCCAGTTCAATAAAGATACTGGTGCAATTATTGCAAACAATACAGAAGGTACTGCAACAGAATTTACAATGACATTTAGTACAACAGCTACAACCGATGATTCTATTAAAAAGGTTGATACAACAATTAACCCAATTACAGTAGATATCTCAAAACTTACCATGAAAGGCGATTCAACAGCATTTACTCATACAAAGGGTGATGCAGATGGAAATGGAGCTGGTAAACAGGTTGGTAAGATGTCATCTGTTGGTGTCGCAACAGATGGTACTATTGTTGCATCATATAGTAATGGTGATACAAGAACAATTGGTCAGATTGCTGTTGCAACATTCGCAAATCCTGCTGGTCTTGAAAAGGCCGGTGGTAATCTCTATAAGGCAACATTGAATTCAGGTGAATTTGATGGAATCGGTGTTGATGTTACATCAACAAAGGGAAGCATTACATCAGGACAGCTCGAAATGTCCAATGTAGACCTTTCATCTGAGTTTACTGAAATGATTACAACACAGCGTGGTTTCCAGGCTAACTCACGTATCATTACAGTATCTGACTCTATGATCGAGGAACTTGTTAATCTGAAGAGATAATAAATTGAAGATTGCCGCTTGAGTGCTTCAGGCGGCAGTCTTATAGTAAAGATAAATATAAGTATATTTTTATTGTGAAACTTACGATCGTAGTTGATATGATCTTTAACGACGAAAAAATACATTTTTTGATATTATATATTGTAATATACGGAAAAGCATGAAAATTTTACAATAATCTTTCATGATTTTCTTGCAATAACTGACTAAAGGTGTTTTAATATATATAGACAAATCAGGTTTTGCATTTTGTTGGTTGGCAGTTACAGAGGTTGGATGATATTAAATTTTAAGGAGGATCTTTTATGATAAAAGTAACGCGATTTAATGACTCAACATTCTGGATTAATGCGGATTTAATTGAAACAATCGAAGATACACCTGATACAGTGATAACTTTAACAACAGGGAGAAAGTTTATTGTTAAAGAAAATGCTGAAAATATTCGTGATCTTGTAATAACTTACAAAAGAAAAATTTTCGGTGGATTATTATCAGACTAAGTATGGTGTAGGGGAGTAGCCTTCGAAATAAAAGTAAATGAGATAGGCAGGTGCTAGTAATGGACATAGCAACAATAGTTGGTATTTTGGTTGGTATTATTATGATCGTTTTTGGTATTGCTCAGAGTGACCTCGGACTTGCTGCGTTAGGCAATTTCGCGGATATCGCATCAGTGCTGATCACGGTCGGTGGTACTTTTTCATGTTTGTTGACTTCATATAAGCTTAAGGATTTCCTTAATAATCTGAAGGCCGTTGGAGTAGCATTTAAGGATGTTAAAGTTGATGAGGGAGAAACAATATCGAAAATTATCGAACTTTCTAATGTAGCTCGTAAGGAAGGTTTGTTAGCATTGGAAGAGGTTGCTGGTAATCTCGATGATGAATTCATGAAAAAAGGTATTCTTCTAATTGTAGATGGTACTGAACCAGATTTGGTAAGAGGAATTCTGGAGACAGAACTTACCTGTATTGAAGACAGACATAGAAATGTAATTGGTTTCTGGGAAATGATGGCAGCCATGGGTCCTGCTTGGGGTATGATCGGTACTCTGATTGGTCTTGTAAACATGCTGAAGAATCTTTCTGATTCATCAACAATCGGACCTAATATGGCGGTTGCCTTACTGACAACATTATATGGTTCTATGATCGCAAACTGGATTGCTACACCTCTTGCTAGTAAGATGAAAGCAATCAGTGCAAGCGAATATCAGATGAAGGAAGTTATGATTGAAGGTCTGCTTTCTATTCAGGCTGGTGAGAACCCTAGAGTAATTGAAGAAAAACTGAAATCATTCCTTTCTCCTTCAGTAAGAAACAATATCTTAAGTGAAGAAGCTGGAGGTGAAGGCTGATGGCAAAAAAGAAACCTGAAGAATCGTCTGGAGGATCACCAGCGTGGATGTCCACTTTTAGTGATTTGATGAATCTTCTGTTATGTTTCTTCGTGCTTCTGTTTTCCATGTCTACAATTGATGCACAGAAGTTCCAGGAAGTTGCAGCTTCACTTGCATCAAGCTTTAGTGTATTACCTGCTGGCGGTGCTACTGTCGGTGAAGGCATTCTGATCTCTAGTGGAGCAAGTCAGCTTACAGAACTTGGGGATTTCTACACGAACATGGGGCTGAACAGCAGTGGTGAGGCAAACCAGGAAATAAAAAGTGCGCAGGAAGAGGTTGATCAGGCAGGAATGCAGGAATCTGAAAAGATGGCTGAAAATATAGAACAGCAGCTTAAAGATAACAATATTTCCAGTCAGGTCGAAGTCTCTGCAACAAGCAAATACGTAATGCTGAATTTAAATGGTGGTATCTTATTTGATTCCGGACAAGCTACCTTAAAAGATGATGCAATTACACTAATCGATAAAGTTGCTACTATATTAAAAGAATATGATAGCAATGTAATAGAAATTGAAGGACATACAGATAATGTGCCAATTTCAAGTTCAAAATATCCGGATAATACAATGCTTTCTTTATGCCGTGCATATGCGGTTTTAACATATTTTAGAGACAACAAAGGATTTGATGTGTCTACTCTTAAATCATCAGGAAGAGGGGAATCCGTTCCAATCGCATCGAACTCTACGGCAGAGGGAAGAGCACAGAATCGCCGCGTTGAGATTAAAGTTTATAATTATCTCAACAACTAATTCAGGAGGAATTTGCTTATGAAGAAGAGTTTACTTAATGTTATAACTTTAGCATTGGTACTTATTAATTTAATATTAACGGTTTTGCTTACATTTTCATTGGTAACAACATCAAAGAAGACTGACAATCTCATTAGTAAGATTGCTGGAATTATTGATCTTGATGTTGCAGGTACATCAGGAAGTTCAGATTCAAGTACAACTTCCAGTTCAGGAACAGTAGATCTTTCTGATCTTGAAATTGTTGATGTATCATCAGGTACTGGCACGGATCCAACAAAAATCACGGTATCTATTAGCGGTAGTGATGGAAAGATTCATTATGCAGTAGTAAATGTAGCACTTTCACTTAATAAAAAGTCAAAAGACTATGAAACAATGAAAGAAACAGTAAACAATGGTATGAAACTTATTGTAAATGAAGTTAATTCAGTCGTATCTGCATACACAGTTGATAATGCAATTGCAAATAAGACAACTATGGAAAGTCAGTTACTGACAAAACTTCAGGATATGTTTAAATCTGATATAATATATAACGTTTCATTTACTGGCTTTATTGTTCAGTAATGTTTACACCTAAGATCATACATACGCAGGAGGTGAGGGAGAATGGGCGAGGTTCTATCACAGAGTGAAATTGATAACCTCTTAAAAGCCTTGAGTACAGGTGAACTTGATGCTGAAGAGATAAAAAATTCAGATGAGAAGCAAGTGAAGAATTATGATTTTGCAAGACCATCTAAATTCTCTAAAGAGCATTTACGTACACTTGAAATAATTTTTGAGCATTTTGGAAGGCTGTTAGCCACTAATCTTCCTGCTTACTTGAGGAAATCGGTTAACGTAGAAGTTGTAAATTCAGAAGTTGTTATTTATTCGGAATTTTCAAATGCCTTATCAAATCCAGTTCTGCTTGGGGTTGTTAGTGTTGCGCCACTGAGTGGTAATATTATTATGGAGATGGCTTCTAATCTTGGATATGCCATCATTGACAGACTGCTTGGCGGTAATGGATCGGCTTTAGAGAAGAGCAGGGATTTTTCGGAAATAGAATTAACAATTCTGGAACGTATATTCTCGATATGCGTAAATCTTTTACAGGAGCCTTGGCAGAATGTAGTTAAGATTACTCCAAGACTCGATCGTATTGAAACGAATTCCCAGTTTGCACAGATTATTTCTCCAAGTGAGACAATAGCAATTGTGACAATCAATCTTAAGATTGGTGAAGTAGAAGGGCTTATGAATTTATGTCTTCCTTATACAACTTTGGAACCTGTCATGGATAAACTGAATACGAAATACTGGTTCTCTACAATGCAGGATAGAGATGATAGTACATATCAGGATGCAATTGAGTCAGTTATTTCAAGAGCACAGATACCGATCAAAGCATTACTTGGCGACAGTAAGCTTTCTGTTGCAGATTTTTCTAATCTGCAGGTCGGCGATATTATCAGGGTTGATAAAAAAGTTGATGAGGAATTGGATGTATATGTTGGAAATATCAAGAAATTCGCTGCATTGCCAGGATATTCAGATGACAAATATGCAGTCAGAATCACAGAAGTTTTAAGGGAGGAGAGCGAATAAAATGGATGGAATGTTATCACAAGATGAGATTAATGCATTATTGAATGGTATGAATAATGATGACGATGCTGATGCAAATGTTGCTGATACAGTAGCTCCTGCCCAGGAAGAAGAATTCACATTATTAGATAGCGAAAAAGACGCTGTTGGTGAAATCTCAAATATTAGTATGGGAACAGCAGCGACTACATTAAGCTCACTTTTAAATCAGAAAGTTAATATTACAACCCCTATGGTTGCTGTTTCTGAGTGGAGCGATCTGTCAAGAGAGTATGACAGACCATGTGTTATGATGCAGATATCATACAAGGAGGGCCTTGATGGCAATAACGTTCTTGTATTAAAAGAAAAAGATGTAAAAATTATCACAGATCTGATGATGGGAGGAACAGGTCAGGCTAATGATGATGAACCACTTGGTGAACTTCATCTTAGTGCGATCGGTGAAGCAATGAACCAGATGATGGGTTCTGCTGCGACATCTATGTCTTCTATGTTCAACAGAAAAATCGATATCAGCCCACCAGTTGCAAACATTGTTGAGGTTGATGGAGAAGTGGAAGAAGGAATGCCTACATTCCTGAATAAATCATTTGTTAAAGTTGCATTCAAGATGCAGATTGGTGATTTGATTGATTCAGAAATCATGCAGTTGTATCCTTTTGAATTTGCAAAAGAACTTCTTGGTATGTTTGGTCCTGATGCGTCAGCACCACAGCCAACTGTATCAGAAGAAGCACCTGCTTCTGCTGCGCCACAGCCAGCACCAGCACCAGCACCTGCTCCAGCGCCACAGGCAGCACCTGTACAGAATACACAGATGCCACAACAGCAGATGGCTCAGCCACAAATGGCACCTAATATGCAACCTCAGATGGCTCCAAATATGCAGCCTATGATGGGATATGGTCAGCCACAGATGGGATATGCACAGCCTGATGTTAATGTACAGTCTGCATCTTTCCAGCCATTTGCAAATGATATTTCATCACTTGGTCAGAAAGAAAATATCGATCTGATTATGGATGTACCACTTGAGGTGACAGTTGAACTTGGCAGAACAAGTAAATCAATTAAAGATATTCTTGAATTTACACCTGGTACAATCGTAGAGTTGAATAAGATTGCTGGTGAAGCTGTAGATGTTCTTGTTAATGGTAAGAACGTTGCAAAGGGTGAAGTTGTAGTAATTGAAGAGAGCTTCGGCGTTCGAATTACTGAAATTATAAAGTAGAGTACAAAAGATGATACAATAATTGAAATTATCGAAAAAAAAGATATTATTTTCGACAAAATTAGTGTATAATAGACATACAAATAATAATTAATAAGATAGGAGAATAATATGGCAAAGAATATTTTAATTTGTGATGATGCTGCATTTATGAGAATGATGATCAAAGATATTCTTACTAAGAATGGATATAATATTGCAGGAGAAGCGGAAAACGGACTGAAGGCAGTCGAAAAATACGCAGAGGTTAAACCTGATCTGGTACTTATGGATATTACAATGCCTGAGATGGATGGTATTGAAGCACTTAAAAAGATCAAAGCTTCAGATCCTAATGCTTCCATTATTATGTGTTCAGCAATGGGACAGCAGGCAATGGTTATTGAATCTATTCAGTCAGGAGCAAAAGACTTTATCGTTAAACCTTTCCAGGCTGATCGTGTTATTGAGGCAGTACAGAAAGTTGTTGGTTAATTAAAATGGCAGAATTGGCTATTACAAGTAGCAGAATTGAAGCGTTTGCTCAATTTATGACAGTGCTGATCATATTTATATTAGTATTGGCACTGACCTATTTTGCTACGAAATACGTTGGCAATTTTCAAAAGAAAAAAATGACTGATGGCAATATTAAGATATTGGAAACTCTTAGAGTTTCCAATTCTAAATATTTGCAAATCGTAAAAATAGGGAATAAATGTTTCGCGATTGCAGTTTGTAAAGAAACAGTTACATATTTATGCGAGTTGAATGAAGAAGATTTAGTTTTTAAAAATACATCTACTGAATTAAAATCTGAAAACTTCAAAGCTATTTTAGAAAAGTTCAAAAAGGACAAGCCAGAAGATTAGGTAGGATGAACATATGTTACGATTTATGAAGAAGAAGAGGAAAACTCTTGTTAAGATGACACTTTTGTGGTTTTGCATTTTAGCGACAAGTATAATTACATCTGGCTCGGTAAATGCGACCGAGGCAACAACGGCGGCTGATAATAATTTGATTAGCTTCGGTATTTCGGCGGGGAACGGAAGCGATATGGCAAGTGTGTTGCAGATGCTGTTAGTGTTAACGGTTATTTCCGTTGCACCTTCGATACTGATTATGCTGACTTCTTTCACGCGAATTGTAATTGTGTTACATTTCACGAGAGCAGCAATTGGTACTCAGACTGTACCACCTAATCAGATTATTATTGGCTTGTCTTTATTTTTAACATTTTTTGTTATGGCACCGACATTTAGTCAGGTGTACGATAGTGCGGTAAAACCACTTTCGAATAATGAAATAACGGCGGAAGAAGCATTTGATGCGGGGATGCAGCCGATTAGAGAATTTATGCTGAGACAGACTTCAACAAAGGATCTTGATACTTTCCTTAAGATTGCAAAAGTTGAAGAAGGATCGATTGAGTCAGAAGATGATATTCCTAATAACGTTCTGATTCCAAGTTTTATTATTAGTGAACTCAGGATTGCATTTATTATTGGTTTCCTGATCTATCTTCCATTTATTATTATCGATATGGTAGTTTCATCAACATTGATGTCAATGGGTATGATGATGTTACCACCTACGACAATATCAACACCATTTAAGATCTTATTGTTTGTAATGGCAGATGGATGGAATCTGATTATCGGTAATCTGGTATCGACCTTCCGATGATGAAGTGTTGCTTTGAAGAGAACAACGTTTCGGCGACTATAGAAAAAAATAACCAGAACGGATGATAAAGTTACAAATTATGATCTGTTCTGATATTTCATCATTAAGGGAAGAAATCTTTTTGCGGAGAAAGCAATTAGATTGAATAAATTTTTACTTTGGAGAAGAGGGATATTTTGTCACAACAGGACGTTATTAATATTGCAAGAAGCACATTATGGATTATAGCCGAAACAGCCTTACCTTTGTTACTGGTATCTCTGGTTGTTGGTTTGATTATAAGTTTATTTCAGACGCTGACTTCTATTCAGGAGCAGACACTGACGTTCGTACCTAAGTTGATTGCGATTCTGATTGCTTTAATGCTTTTGGGATCATGGATGCTCAATACGATTGTTACTTATATGACACAGCTATGGTCAAATTTTAATCAGTATATACAATAAAGTAAGGTGCGTTTATGATAAATTTTGATGTTGCACTAAGCCAGTTTGAAATATTTATTTTGATTTTAATAAGGATAGCCACATTTATATATGTTGCGCCTTTTTTTAATATAGCTAATACGCCCAAAAGGTTAAAAATTGGATTTGCTGTTCTGGTATCTGTATTGGTACTTGAACTTTATCCAGATCTGACAGCTGATTATTCTGGATTGCTGGATTATGCAGCAATTGTACTTAAAGAAGCTGTGGTAGGACTTTTACTTGGTGCTATTACATCTTTCTGTGTCCAGATTATTATGTTTGCCGGTCGAATGATCGATCTTGATATCGGTCTTTCCATGGCGAGTCTGTTCGATCCCACAACACAGGCCCAGGTAGGTATTATGGGTAACATGTATTATTATACCCTGATGCTTTTGCTGATCATCTCCGGTCTTCACCGGTATCTGGTGACTGCCATTGTGGATACATATGAAGTGATTCCAATTAATGGGGTGAAATTTAGCACATCCATTTACGACACAGTAGTTAACTTCATGTCTGATTACTTTGTTATTGGATTTAGAATCGCATTACCAGTTTTTGCATCGATTCTGTTGTTGAACTGTATTCTGGCAATTCTGGCAAAGATTGCACCACAGATGAATATGTTTGTGGTTGGTATGCAGCTTAAGATTCTGACTGGTATTGTTGTAATATTAGCAGTAATAGTAATGCTTCCAAGCGTATCGAATTTTATTTATAATGAGATCAATACCGTTTTGGTCAGCTTAGTCAAAGGAATGAGTTAATTGGGCATGGTTTTAGAATACAACCTGCAGTTTTTTGCCAAAGATGGTCCAGGTGGCGAAAAGACAGAACCTGCAACAAGTAAGAAATTAAATGATGCCAGAAAAGATGGTAAGGTTGCCAAAAGTAAAGAGATTATTACGGCAACATCATTATTTGCTATGTTTCTGATTATAAAGCTGTATGTTGCGACCATGGGAGAAAAGTTTATCGATGCCTTTAAAGAATTTTACGGGTTGTTTGATAAAGTTTTGAAAACCAGTGATAATGGACTGCCTATGAATGTTGTTCAGGGAGCAATGTACACAATCATCGTTGATACACTGGTGATTCTGGCACCGATTTTTGTCGTTGGTATTGTAATTGCATTACTGGGAAATGCGTTACAGCAGAAGTGGATGGTTACATCGAAACCGCTTCAGCCAAAATTTAGTAAATTAAGTCCACTTAATGGATTTAAAAAAATATTTTCCGCTCGTCAGTTATTTGAAGTTTTAAAATCCCTTGCGATGCTGACGGTGATTGGAATTGTAGTTTATGTTACGATAAAGGATAAACTACATTATTTATTTACGCTGTATGATATTACATTAAATGCAGCGATAGGTTTGATCGGTGACGTAATACTGGAACTGGGAATGAAAATCAGTGCCTTATTTCTGGTAGTAGGTATTTTGGATTTCTTCTATCAAAAACATAAGTTTAAAGAAGATATGAAAATGACCAAGCAGGAAATAAAAGATGAATTTAAGAATTCTGAAGGTGATCCACAGGTAAAAGGTCAGATCAAACGAAAAATGCAGGAGGCATCAAGAAGAAGAATGATGCAGGCCCTGCCTGAGGCGGATGTAGTTATTACCAATCCTACACATTTTGCGGTTGCTTTAAAATATGAGGAAAATGCGGGAAAAGCACCAGTTGTATTAGCAAAAGGCGCGGATTATCTGGCACAACAGATCAAGGAAAAAGCCAGAGAATGCAAAATCGAAATAGTGGAGAACAAACCACTTGCCCGAATTCTTTACAACAATGTTGATATTGGTGCAGAGATACCACCTGAATTGTATCAGGCGGTTGCTGAAGTTCTTGCGTATGTATATACAGTTAAGAATAAATAATTTTTAATGAGGAAGGAGAAAATGATTATGAGCCTGAAAAAGACAGATTTGTTTATTGGTATATATCTTTTATCAGCTGTAATATTTTTGATTATTTCAATACCTTCTGGGTTACTTGATGTATTACTTGCAATAAATCTTTCTATTGCATTAATAATATTATTTAATGCATTGTTTGCTAAAGATGTACTTGATATGGCTTCCTTCCCTACAATGCTTTTGTTTACGACTATTTTCAGAATCTCACTGAATGTCTCATCAACAAAACTGATCTTACGTACTGGTGATCCAGGTAAGGTCGTTGAGACATTTGGTGAGTTTGTTGGTGGCGGAAATATCATAATTGGTATTATTATTTTCATCATTCTGCTGATCGTTCAGTTCATTGTTATCAATAAAGGTTCTGAGCGAGTAGCTGAAGTAACAGCCAGATTTACACTTGATGCAATGGCAGGTAAGCAGATGGCAATTGATTCCGATCTGAATACAGGGGCTATAACAGACAAAGAAGCTGCAATTAAGCGTAAGAAACTGCAACAGGAAAACAGTTTCTTCGGTTCTATGGATGGTGCTACAAAGTACGTAAAAGGTGATGCGACAGCCGGCCTTATCATTACTGGTATCAATATCATTGGTGGTATTGCAATGGGTATGCTTGAGCAGGGGCTGTCAATTAATGACGCAATGAGTAAATATACAATCCTCACCATTGGTGATGGTCTTGTAAGCCAGATTCCTTCATTACTGATATCTTTATCAACTGGTATTATTGTAACGAAGGCTTCCAGTGAAACAGAACTTGGGGATGCCATTGTGGGACAGTTGTTCTCAATTGGTAAAGTGCTTATGCTCGTTGGTGCAACATTAATTTTCCTTGGTATTGCAACTCCACTTCCATGGTATATTTTCATACCACTTGGAATTTTATTCATAGTTGCATCTAGAAATATTGACCAGAAAAATGGAGAAGAGGAAATTGAAACAGAAGCGGAAGCGGAAGAGGCTGAAGCACAGGAAATCAGAAAACCTGAAAATGTTGTTTCTTTATTAAATGTTGATCCAATCGAACTTGAATTTGGATATGGTATTATTCCACTGGCTGATGTCAACCAGGGTGGTGATTTGTTAGACCGAGTTGTTATGATTCGTAGACAGATTGCACTTGAACTTGGTGCAGTTGTTCCTATTATTCGACTTCGTGATAATATTCAGCTCAATCCAAATCAATATATAATCAAGATCAAAGGTATTCAGGTCAGCGAAGGTGAAATTCTGTTTGACCACTATATGGCCATGAATCCTGGATATGTAGAAGAAGAGATCACAGGTATTCCAACATTTGAACCGTCCTTCCATCTTCCAGCAATCTGGATAACGGAAAGTCAGAGGGAGCGTGCGGAATCCTATGGATATACAGTTGTTGATCCACCATCAATTATTGCAACACATCTGACTGAGATTATCAGACAGCATATTGCTGAGTTACTTACAAGACAGGATGTTCAGAGCCTGATCAACAATATTAAGGATAGTAATACAACGCTGATAGATGAACTGATTCCAAAACTTATGTCTGTTGGTGAAGTTCAGAAAATCTTACAGAATCTTCTGGAAGAAGGAATTTCAATCAGAGATCTTGTTACAATTTTTGAAACCATTGCTGATCATGCAGCGGTAACCAGAGATACTGATATTCTTACAGAGTACGTAAGACAGGCACTCAAGAGAGCAATCTCAAGTAAGTATTTCCCTCAGAATGAGGTAACTAATGTAATTACGCTTGATCCTAAGATTGAGCAGGAAATTATGGGTGCTGTAAAACAAAGTGAGCAGGGTGCATATCTTACCCTGGATCCTGAGAGAACCAAGAAAATCATGGCTTCTCTTGGAGCTGAGTTAAAGAAACTCGAAGATATGGGCAAAAATCCGATTATTGTGACATCTCCAATTGTGAGAATGTATTTTAAGAAACTTGCAACAGATTATTATAAAGACATCATTGTTATTTCATATAACGAAGTAGAGTCTAGTGTTGAATTACAATCAGTAGGGATGGTGACAGCATAAATGATAGTGAAAAAATTTCAGGCACCAACTGAAACCGAAGCTATAATTAAGGCACGGGAAGAACTTGGTAATGGTGCAGTCGTTTTAAGTGTTAAGACATTAAAACAGAGAGGCATATTTCGACTGTTCAAAAAGGATGTTGTTGAGGTAACAGCAGCACTTGATGAAAAAGAATTTGCTGCGCAGATCAAGGATACATCGGCAAAACCTCAGTTTCATGTCGACCGAGATTCCAGTGGAAACTATACTGCAAGAAGCAGTTATGCTTCAAATGCATCTGCTAAGGATAGCAGAACGAACAGTTCCATTAATTATGTGGCAGATGAAAAGGTGGATATTATGCCTGAATCGACAGTGATTGAAGAGAAACTTGATTCTCTTCATAATCTGTTAAGGAATCAGATGGAAAAAGAAAATTCTTTTACAAAAGAATTTTCTCGTGATATTGGGCAGCCGCAGCCAACTGCTTATATGCAGGCTAAAAAGCAGCTGAAAGAACGTGAAAATACGAATTTTAAATCGCTTCAGTTGATTTATAACAAATTACTTGAAAATGATGTAGCAGAAGAGTATGTCAATGAGATTATCGGTGAAATCGAAAGTTCTCTGAAAAAGGAATCTACAATTGACAGTCTTCTTTCTGGTGTATACCAGAAGATCATTTTAAAACTTGGTGAACCAAAGACAATCACAATTGGCGGAAAAAAGCCAAAAGTTGTCTTCTTTATTGGTCCAACCGGTGTTGGTAAAACTACAACTATCGCAAAACTTGCATCAAAATTCAAAATGGATCATCAGGCAAATGTTGCATTTATTACAGCAGATACCTATCGTATTGCGGCTGTCGAACAGCTGAATACTTATGCATCAATTATTGAATGTCCTGTAAGTGTTGTATATACCGCAGATGAAATGCAGATTACACTGGATAAATATAAGGACCGCGATCTGATACTTGTCGATACCGCAGGCAGATCTCATAAAGCAGAGGAACAAATGCTTGAGATTATCGATTTTGTACAGTCAACTATTAAAAATAAAACGGAATTTGAGTATGAGGTTTATCTGACACTGAGTGTTACAACAAAGTATAGTGACTTAAAGAAAATTACCAGTGCATATGAAGATATTCCTAACTTCAGAATTATTTTTACTAAATTAGATGAAACATCTTCATTAGGAAATATACTGAACATTCGTTTATTAACCAACGCTGCGTTGTCATATACAACTTCAGGTCAGGATGTTCCTACGGATATCGAGGTGGTAAATGAACAGCGATTGGCAAAACAATTACTGGGAGGGAATGAGTAGCTATGGATCAGGCAGAAAAGTTACGATCAATATTTAAGCAGCAAAGTGAGCCTGAAAGTAAACATGCAAGAGTAATTGCTGTAACAAGTGGTAAAGGAGGCGTCGGAAAATCGAATGTATCGGTTAACCTGGCGCTACAGTTTACACGACTTGGGAAAAAAGTAATTATACTGGATGTTGATTTTGGTCTTGCAAATGTCGAGGTTATGTTTGGTGTGATGCCTAAATATAATCTGAGCGATTTGATGTACAATGGAAAGGAACTGAATGAAATTATATCCGATGGTCCTGAGGGCGTCGGTTTTATTTCAGGAGGATCAGGAGTGGCAAATTTTGTCAATCTGGATACGGAAGAAATCAAACGTCTTACAAGCAAATTATCTCAGCTGGAAGAATTGGCAGATGTCATCATTATTGATACAGGTGCTGGTATCTCTCCAGCTGTTATGGAATTTCTTGTGGCAACGCCGGAAGCTATTATCGTAACAACACCTGAGCCTACTTCTATTACGGATTCGTATGCTCTTTTGAAAGCACTCAGCAGATATGAAGGATTCGATAAGAATACAACAAAATTAAAGGTGATTGCAAACAGAGTAATGTCGAATGAAGAAGGCAAAAATCTTTATCAGAAGTTAAGTATGGTCGTATCCCAGTTCCTGCAGCTAGATCTAGAATTCCTGGGAGCTATTCCACAGGATAACAGCATAACAAAAGCAGTAATGAAACAAAAACCTGTTTCACTGATGTATCCGAATGCCTCATCTACAAAATGCTTTGAACAGATCGCAAAAGCATTGGATAATCATCAGAGTGATGTTATAATGACTAAAAGAGGCATAAAAGGATTTTTTCAGACAGTTTTAGCCAGAAAAATACATTAGAAGAGGGATGGTTTTGCAAATGGGAGAAAATTTAATTACTTTAGGTGATAAAATTGATTTAAAGCAGATCCTGAGAAGCAAATACACAGATGATGATACAGAAGCAAGGGTATATGCGAGTCAGGTGCTCGACATCACCGATGATGTAATTCGTGCTGCAATGCCAATTTATGAAGGAAGACTGATTCCACTTGAAGTCAATAGTGATTTTGAAGCTTTCTTTCATACGGCAAAAGGATTATATAAAGCAGTATGTAAAGTAGTAGGAAGAGATAAGATAGAAAATATTTATCATGTGGATCTTACATTAACGACAGAACTGAAAAAATTCCAGAGAAGAGAATTTTTCAGACTGTCCTGTTATATAGATACTATGTTTGAAAAGCTGACAGATACCCAGTTCAACAAATATGAAGAACTGGAAGAGCTGCCAGAAACATTTGGTGATAATTCCAGTTATGGTGCCATTATTGATATTAGTGGCGGGGGACTCAGGACGACTTCAAAAGAGCATCTTGAGAAGAATACAATTCTCGGTGTCAGATTCAGAATAGCGGCTGGAGCAGGAGTACAAGAAGTGAATCTCTGTGTGAAGGTAGTTACATCAGAAAAATCAGTCAATCGTCCAGAACTGTATGAAAACAGATTACAATATAAGGGTATCCCGGAAGAACTCAGGGATCTTATTGTAAAATATATTTTTGAGGAACAGAGAAGAATAAGACATAAGGAAAGAGGTTGATACAATTGTCAAAAAAAATATTGATAATTGATGACTCTGCACTCATGAGAAGGGTAATATCTGATATAATTAATCAAAACAATGATTATGAAGTCGCCGCTATCGCAAGAGATGGCCTCGAAGGTTTTGATCTAATTGTTTCAAATCCTAATCTTTATAGTGCAATAATCCTTGATATCAACATGCCAAAGATGAATGGACTGGAATTACTTGAAAAACTGCAGAAGAATCATATCGAGCAGACAGTAATTGTAGTAAGTACAGTCGCAAAAGAAGGTGCAAAGGAGACAATCAAAGCGCTTGAATTTGGTGCATTTGATTTCGTAACCAAACCTGAGAATTATCTGGAAACAAAAGGGGATATTTTCAAAAATAAGCTTTACGATATGCTTAACCTTGCAACTGCGACAAGGGCATCGATACAAAGGACAAATCAGGGTTCATCAAGCAGAACCTCTGGAGGTAATACTTCCACATTTACAAGAAGGACAAGAACTACCGGCAGCAATGCAGCCGGTAGCAGAAAGCCAGTTAGTAGTAATGGCTCAGAACGTGGAAATTTAGATGCATTAATAGAATTAAGAAAGCGAAATACAGTAATGGATCAAATGGCTTCGAAAGTCGATCCACGTAGTTATACGGGAATCAAAACAGGCAGAAAAAAATTAGTTGCGTTAGCATGTTCTACAGGTGGACCTAAGTCATTGCAGCATGTTGTACCGATGCTTCCAAAAAATCTGGATGCAGGAGTAGTTATTGTACAGCATATGCCTAAGGGATTTACATTATCCCTGGCACAACGCCTTAACGAAATCAGTGATGTTAAGGTGAAGGAGGCGGCTGATGGTGATGTGATCGCCAAAGGTTGTGTCTATATCGCTCCAGGCGGTAAGCATATCAGAATCGAAAGAAATACGATCAGACTTAGTGAAGAACCAGCAATTGACGGATTAAGACCTTGTGCAAATGTCATGTATGAATCACTTGAAAGATCTGATTATGATGAGATTACCTGTGTAGTGCTTACAGGAATGGGAGCAGATGGAACAAAAGGAATTAAAGGCCTGGCATCCAGCAGTAGAAACATTCATGTTATTGCACAGGATGAAGATACATGTGTTGTATATGGAATGCCAAGAGCAATTGCGCAGGCGGGTCTTGTTGATGAAGTAGTACCACTCAACGACGTAGCCGCAACTATAACAAAGAACGTGGGGGTGTCTTAAATGGACGTAAGCCAATATTTAGAGATATTTATCGATGAATCTAATGAACATTTACAGAGTTTAAGTGATCAGTTAATGATCTTAGAGAAAGAACCTGAAAATAAAGATACAATTAATGAAATTTTCAGAGCTGCTCATTCCTTAAAAGGTATGGCAGGTACAATGGGATATAAGAGAATGCAGAATCTGACTCATAATATGGAAAATGTGTTCTCAGAAATTCGTAATGACAAAATGAAAGTAACAGCAGATCTTGTAGATGTTTTATTCCAGTGCCTGGATGCACTTGAATCTTATGTAAGCAATATTCAGGAAACACAGGATGAAGGAACGGATGACAATGCTCCTATTATTGAAGAACTCAATAAGTTCCTTGCAACTGAAGGAGAAGCACCTGCAGCAGCACCAGCTGCTCCAGCACAGGCAGCACCTGCACCTGAAGCATCAGCTGAAAGCACTGGCTCAGATGCACCGGACGCAGAATTTAACAATCTAGTTCTTGCTGATTTTGAAAAGAATGCAGTAAATGAAGCTCTTAAGAAGAAACTGAATGCATATAAGATCAAAGTTTCTATTGAACCTAACTGTATTTTAAAAGCTGCCAGAGCATTTCTGGTATTCAAGAACCTGGAAGGACATGGTGATATTATTAAATCACAGCCATCTGTACAGGATATTGAAGATGAAAAATTCGATCTTGATTTCAGTATTGTAATTGTAACAGAAGATAGTTTTGAAGCAATTACAACAATTATTAAGAATGTATCTGAAATTGCTGATGCTACTGGCGTTGCAATTACAACACCATTCCCTGAAACAGCTGAAAAAGAGACTGAGGAAAAAGAAGAAAAGAAAGAATCTAAAGTTTCTGCTCAGAAGAACAAGGAAAGCAAACCTGCAGCCGCTTCTTCACAGCATAAAGCACCAGCTGCAAAACCACATGCAAAGGCTGTTGGACGTTCTGTCAGAGTCGATATTGAAAAACTCGACGTACTGATGAACCTTGTCAGCGAGCTGATTATTGCAAAAAATGGTCTTGTATCTGCAAGTACTTCAGAAGAAAATGCAAATTCAAATCAGAGCTTTAACGAACAGATCGAATATCTGGAAAGAGTAACAACAAATCTTCATGAATCCGTTATGAAAGTTCGAATGATGCCTATTGAAAGTGTTGTTCAGAAGTTCCCTAGAATGATTCGTGAATTAAGTAAGAAACTGAATAAAAAAATGGAACTGTACATGACTGGTGAAGAGACAGAACTCGATCGTACTGTAATTGATGAAATCGGTGATCCACTGATGCATTTACTTAGAAATTCAGCCGATCATGGTCTTGAAAGCGCTGAAGTCAGAGCAGAAAGGGGAAAAGATGAAGTTGGTTCTATTTTCCTGAATGCTTACCAGGATGGTAACAATGTTGTCATCGAAGTTGGTGATGATGGTAATGGTATCGATGTTGAGGGCGTTAAAGCAAAAGCACTTTCAAAGGGTACAATTACTGAGGAACAGGCAGCTACAATGACTGACAAAGATGTTATTGACTTACTGTTCAGACCAAGTTTCTCAACTTCCCAAAAGATTACAGATGTATCTGGCCGTGGTGTTGGTCTTGATGTTGTTAAATCTAAGATCGAAGCACTTGGTGGTGATGTTGAAGTTAAGACCAAATTTGGTGAAGGTAGTACATTTATTATCAGACTGCCACTTACACTTGCTATTATTCAGGCACTTATGGTTAAACTTGGTGATGAAAAATACGCTATTTCACTTGGATCAATTCAGACAATCGAAGATATTCCAGTTAGTGAAATCAAGTACGTTCACGCAAAAGAGGTTATCCACCTTAGAGGCAATGTAATTCCTCTTGTTAGATTAAGAGAAGTTCTGGATGTACCTGGAGAAGCTGAAGATACAGAAAACATCACAGTTGTTATTGTTAACAAGGGTGATAAACTTGCAGGTCTTGTTGTAGACAGCCTGATCGGTCAGCTTGAAATCGTTATTAAATCACTTGGTAAGTATATTAACATCAACAAGATGATCAGTGGTGCAACTATCCTCGGTGATGGTTCAGTCGCTTTAATCATTGATGCTAATACACTTGTATAGGGGGTGCCATTATGGAAGAATTAAGAGTAAATGATGCTGTAGAGGGAGAAACTTCTGTACAGTACATAGTTGTAAAAATTGGAAATGAGCAATATGGTATCAATATTATGTATATTGATAACATTGTAAGAATTCAGAGAATTACAAGAGTACCTAAGACTCAGAGATATTATAAAGGGGTCATCAACCTTCGTGGTGAAATTATCCCAGTAATGAGTATCCGCCTGAAATTAGGACTTTCTGATGATGAAATGACTGATAAGTCCAGAATCATTATTGTAAAGGTTGAAAATGCTAAGATCGGTATTATCGTTGATGAAGTGAAAGAAGTTGTTACACTTGATAATGATAGTACAGAAACACTGAAACGTGATAAGAACGATGAAATGTCAGGCTATATCAGTGCAATCGGAAAAAATAAAGGTGAACTGATTTCTCTGCTTGATATCGTTAGTGCAATTGTAGAAGAGAATTAATAAGAAAGCGGTGACGATTTGGGAAAGATTGATCTTGATGGATTAGATGATATGCAGTACGATGTTCTCCGCGAAATCGGAAACATTGGTGCTGGTAATGCAACAACTGCCCTGTCACAAATGCTTAATATGAAAATGGATATGTCAGTGCCAAAAGTGGCACTGATTCCATTTTCAGAGATTGCAAGCATTGTTGGTTCTGAAGAGCAGATTGTAGTAGGTATTTTGCTTGGACTTGAAGGTGATGTTGATGGTATGATGATGTTCCTTTTCGATACAAAATCAGCACATCATCTTGTGAACACACTGATGAACATTAAAAAAAATGCAAATGAAGATTCAGAGGGTGAGTTCTCTGAAATTGAAATGTCAGCGTTAAATGAAATTGGAAATATTATATCAGGTTCCTATTTAACTGCTATTTCCGGTTTAACAAAGTTGAAAATTATCTCAACAGTGCCAGCAATGACAATAGATATGGTGGGCGCGTTATTAAATGTTCCAGCTGCTGAGTTTGGAAAATATGGCGATAAATTACTTATGATTCAGTCACAGTTTGGTGAACTTGATTTCGTAAATGGATACTTTCTCCTGATTCCAGAATTAAATTCATATGATAAGATTTTGTCATCTTTGGGAATGTAAGTTATTCTTAATGAATACATTCGGAAAGAAAAGGGTTAAGGTTTATGGGAGAAATGATTAAAGTAGGAATGGCCGACTTGAAGGTCTGCAAGTGTCCTGATGCATTAACGACCTTGGGACTTGGCTCCTGTGTAGGAGTCGCATTATATGATCCAATAACTAAAGTGAGCGGATTACTACATTTGATGTTACCAGATAGTACACAGATCAGAAACAATTCTAATATTGCAAAATTTGCAGATACTGGTATTGATGAACTGATTCGACAAATGATTTCACTGGGCGCGAACCAGTCTCGTCTCGTCGCAAAAATTGCCGGCGGAGCACAGATGTTCGCAATGAAGGCATCAAATGATATGCTTAGAGTGGGTGCACGAAATGCTGAAGCTGCAAAAGCGAATCTAAAGCGCTATAATATCAGATTATTAGCGGAAGATACCGGATTAAATTATGGTCGTACAGTTGAATTCTATTCGGAGACTGGAGACTTTGTAATTAAGTCTGTTGGAAAAGGTGTAAAGACAATTTAGTGTAATCGATGAAATCATGGAAAGGCAGTATCGTTATAACGGTATGAAGGGATAGTAAATGAAATTTCGTAATTTACCGGCTATTATTTCATTAATATCCGGATTGGTCGTTTGCGTTGTCACATTTATATGCAAATATGAAATTCAAAGTACACTGCTGACTCTTGCTGTCGTCATGGTTATTTTTTACCTTGTGGGATTGGGATTAAAACTGCTTTTAAATAAGGCATTCGAACAGTTTGGTCCAAAAGAGGGAGATGAGGAAAATCCCGATTCTGAAGGTGAAGATGAGGAAGCCGCGACAGAAGATGGTGATGTACAGGCTGATAAAGCTGAGGAAGATAAACAAGAAGAAAAATAGCAGTTTAAATGTAAAATGGTTATAAAATCTCAAGATTAATCATTATTCTGCTGGGGGCAACTGAAATGGATGATAGTAACAAAAACAAATTGTGGAAAGAGTATTCGAAAACAAAAAGTAGTGAAATCAGGGAAAAACTTATTATTGAATATTCTCAGCTTGTTAAGTTGGTCGCAGGAAGACTAAGTATGTACTTGGGATATAATGTGGAGTATGATGATCTCGTAGGATATGGTATTTTTGGGTTAATTGATGCAATCGATAAATTTGACTGCGAAAAGAATGTAAAATTTGAAACCTATGCCAGTCTGCGGATAAGAGGAGCAATTCTGGATCAGATTCGTAAAATGGATTGGATTCCAAGATCACTCAGACAGAAACAGAAAAAAATTGATGCGGCTATGGCGAAAATTGAGAAGGAAAATGGAAGAGTTGCAACAGACCAGGAACTTGCGGATGAACTTGAAATTTCGCTGGATGAATATAATACCTGGCTTGGACAAACAAAATCAACAAATCTGATTTCTCTGGATGAATACACAGATTCTGGAAGTGAAGTAAAAATGGATGCATCTATTAATAAAGTGCATTTTGAACAGCCAGAAGAAGTAATTGAAAAAGATGAGTTAAAGAAAATGATCGTTGAATCATTAAATATACTTACAGAAAAAGAAAAAAACGTTGTTTTATTGTATTACTATGAAGATATGACATTAAAGGAAATCAGCTGCGTTTTAGAAGTTTCTGAATCGAGAGTGTCACAGTTGCATACACGTGCACTTCAGAAAATGAAAACTAAGCTGGGTACATATTTAAATATTTTTGAATAAACATTTGAAAAGTATGAGGCTTGAGGTGGATTTATGGAAGAAATATTATCTGGGTATTTTCAGTTAGGTATAAAAGAAGATGGTTTATATTTAACGGTTTACCCTGCAAAACCAGGATTTAACAACGCAACAATGGATGACTTTCTGTATTATCTCGATAAAAGAAGAATAGAAGGATGTAATATTGTCGAGGCTAAGAAGGCATTTCAAGTAGCAGATGGACCGCAAACAGTTAAAATAAGTGAGACAGTATGCCATTCAGCAAATGAATTTGGAGTTTATTCAATTTCAAAAGATGGCATGACAGTGGAAGCTGAATATTATCCTCCATTCGAAGGTGCACAATTCTTAACGGAACAGGAAATTATTTCTGATCTGAAGAGTAAGGGTGTCACCTTTGGTTTGGATATGGAGAGTATTCAGCAGTTTTTAAATGGGAGAGAATATGGCAAAGCTTATATTATAGCAAGAGGAAAAGAACCACGGGAAGGTCATGACGGAAAAATCGTTTATGATTTCAATGTGGATCTGAAACCAAAGCCAAAGATGAACGAGGATGGAAGTGTAGATTTTCATTCTCTTGAAAATGTAAATCATATTAAACAGGGTGATGTGGTCGCACATATTATTCCGGTTGATTATGGTGATGAAGGGGTAAGCGTTTTTGGAAAGGCAATTAAACCGAGACCGGTCAAAAGAGTACTTTTCAAACATGGTAAGAACCTTCAGATCTCTGATGATAATCTGCAATTGTTCTCTACTGTAAATGGACATGTCATGCTGGAAAATGATAAAATATTTGTTTCAAATGTCATGGAACTTGTAGATGTAGATAATTCAACGGGAAATATAGATTATAATGGTAATGTTGAAATAAAAGGAAACGTGCTTGCAGGATTTTCTGTGAAAGCGACTGGAGATGTTACCGTAAACGGAATTGTAGAAGGTGCTGTCATCCATGCAGGTGGTAACATTACGCTTGTTAGAGGTGTACAGGGCATGAATAAGGCAGAATTGATTGCTGGTGGCAATATTGTTACGAAATTTATTGAAAGTGCCCAGTGTGTTTCCGCAGGTGGAAACATTGAAACAGATACCATTCTACACAGTAAAGTTACAGCAAAAGGTTCTATTATCGCTCAGGGTAAGAATGGATTGATCGTTGGTGGAGATGTTCGCTCCAGTTTCCTTGTAGAAGCAAAGAGTATTGGTAACGAAATGGGAACGTCAACTGTTGTTGGTGCTGGTGTTGATCCTGCACTGAAAAAGAGAGTTGACGATCTTACAAAAGAAATGGATAAACTAGGTGGACAGAAGATCCAGTTAAATCAGATTCTTCAGACACTTAGAAAAATGCAGGATCAGCTCGGAAAACTTGATCCGGAAAAACAGGAAATGTTACAGAAGACAATGAGAAATCTTCTGAATATTGATCAGCAGTTAAACAAAGACAAGAAGGAATTGGAAGAATCCAGAAATCAGCTGAGTGAAGATGGAAATGCAAAAGTAAAAGTCAACAGAAGTATTTATGTTGGCTCGAAACTTGTTTTTGGTGACCAGTATCTGTATCTGAAAGAAAAGTATGACTATTGTCAGTTTATCAAAAAAGGTGCAGAGATAAAATGTGTCACATTGTAAGGAGTGATGAATTATGTCGATCAGACCTATCGATATTAACATTATGCAGAGAATGCAGGATGTTTCTCAGATAAAGCAGAATGAGCTGGACAGACCGTTGGTGGAGCAAACCCACATTCAGTCTGATTTTCAGAAAGAAATGATGCATAAGTCTGAACAGGTTACAAAAAAGGAAAATGCTGATCGCGAAGAGACACGGTATGATGCAAAAGAAGAAAGTAAGAATAAATACGGTGAGTCTCAAAAAAAACACGAGAAGAAAGAAGATCTTGATACTGGAAAAGTAAGAATAAAGGAAGAACATCCGATGTTCGATATCAAGATCTGAAAAGCAAAGCAGGAAGAGTTAGAGAGGAAACAAAATGGCAGCTTTACAGGTAGTTTTAATTGTGTGTGGAATTATATGTATAATTCTGAGTTTTATAATTGATAATAAACAGGAATCAGAACCAATCAGTATTTCGATTCCGGATCATCTGACAGAAGATCAGAAGAAACTGATCAAACAAAGAGTGGATGAAGTTGTAAATACACAGATCGGTGATCTGGGTGAGAGAACGGAGGCTGCACTTGATAAAATCTCTAACACCAAAATACTCGAGATGAATGAGTATGCGCAGACAGTACTTGATGAGATCAATAAGAGCCATAATGAAATTGTATTTCTCTATGACATGCTGAATGAAAAGGCAAAAGAAGTAAAGATGACTGTAAAAGATGTCAATGTTGCAAAAATGCAGGTAGAAAAGATCAGAGAAGAAGCTGTTCCAAATGATCTTTCTATGATTGCAAATGATAATAGCGAGATGGTATTTGGTGAAGAAAGTTCAGATAATTCAGATAACAGTCAATCAGAGATAGAGAGACTGGAAAACCATATCAGTCTAGGAATTGTACCACAGAATGAATCATTTTCAGATGATAATGATACGATGCTAAGTAAGAATGAAGCTATTTTACGTCTTTATAAAGAAGGCAGAGACGCAAGAGAAATTGCCCGTACACTGAATCTTGGAACTGGTGAGGTTAAACTGGTTCTGGATCTATATAATAGTACAAAATAGGGAGTAAAGTAGATTATGAATATGAAATCGTATTTAAAGGGACTTGGTACAGGCATTATCATTACAACACTGGTATTTGCAATTGCATTAAAAATTCAGCCTTCCAGTAAGCTTGAAAGTCAGGAAACAACAACAGCTGGTTCTGTTTTAAATTCCACTAAAAAAGCGACAGAGATAGAAGCAGTAAGCACAGACAATCAGAATGAAACATCTGGAACAAGTGCAGCACAGGAAAGCCAGACTTCACAGGAATCAGGTACTGCAAGTCAGGACACAACAGCTACTTCAGGAACTGAGAGTGCAGGAGAAAAGAAAAATGTCACAGTAGAAATTTCAGATGCACCTTATGCGGAAACTGCATGTAAAGTGTTGCAGGAAGCTGGAATTATAGACGACTGGAAGGATTTTAATCAGTATCTGATGGATAGTGGATATGAAACACTTGTCAGAAATGGTAGCTACGATCTGTATGCAGGAGAAGATTATGATAGTATAGCAAAGACGATTACTGGAAGAAATTAAAAAAAATAGTCGGAAAAGCTTGCTTACATAGATATATTTATGTTATAATACAAAACGGTAAAAAAACACGTATGTGGATTTTTAGATTGGTGCCGGTCAACGCCCGGTGATCTGAGAAGTGGAAGCATACGGAAGAAAAAATTAACCATATGGAGGTATATTATGAGCGTTATTTCAATGAAACAATTACTTGAAGCAGGTGTTCATTTCGGACATCAGACAAGAAGATGGAACCCTAAGATGGCTGAGTACATCTACACAGAAAGAAATGGTATTTATATCATCGACTTACAGAAATCTGTAGGTAAAGTAGATGAAGCTTACAAAGCTATGTCAGATATAGCAGCAGAAGGCGGCAATATCCTTTTCGTTGGTACTAAGAAACAGGCTCAGGACGCTATTGCTACAGAAGCTCAGAGATGTGGAATGTTCTTCGTTAACGAAAGATGGTTAGGCGGTATGCTTACTAACTTCAAGACAATCCAGAGCAGAATTGCAAGATTAAAAGAAATCGAAAAAATGCAGGAAGATGGTACTTTTGAAGTACTTCCTAAGAAGGAAGTTGCTAACTTAAAGAAAGAGTTAGACAAGCTTACAAAGAACATCGGCGGAATCAAAGATATGAAGAAACTTCCAGATGCTATTTTCGTAGTTGATCCTAAGAAAGAAAGAATCTGTATTCAGGAAGCTCATGCACTTGGAATTCCACTTATCGGTATCGTTGATACAAACTGTGATCCAGAAGAATTAGATTATGTAATTCCTGGTAACGATGACGCTATCAGAGCAGTAAAACTTATCGTTTCAAAAATGGCTGACGCTGTTATTGAAGCAAACCAGGGCGCTGAAGTAGCTGAAAACGAAGAAGTTGAAGAAACAGTTGAAGCTTAATTAGAGCTAAGTTATATGATGCTTCAACCTGTCAATACAGGTTGAGGCATTTTTTAACTAATTAATTTTATGAAAATTATTTTAACAGATAGTCTGTATAGAATATCTGAATTTAGTTAACAACAAAATAATAGAGATAACAATGGAGGTAATTACAAATGGCAGTAACAGCAGCATTAGTAAAAGAGTTAAGAGAAATGACAGGCGCAGGTATGATGGATTGTAAAAAAGCACTTGCAGCTACAGACGGAGATATGGACAAAGCAGTTGAATTCTTAAGAGAAAAAGGACTTGCAGCAGCAGCTAAAAAAGCTGGTAGAATCGCAGCAGAAGGTATTGTTAAAACTATCGTATCTGCAGATGAAAAAGCAGCAGCAATCGTTGAAGTAAATTCTGAAACAGATTTCGTTGCAAAGAATGCTGAATTCAATGCATACGTTGATGATATCGCAGCTCAGGCACTTATAACAGGTGCAGCTGATATTGATGCTTTCTTAGCTGAACCATGGGCTAAAGATACAACAAAGACAGTAGCTCAGGAACTTTCAAGCAAAATTTCTGTAATCGGTGAAAACTTAACTATCAGAAGATTTGCAAAAGTTGAACAGGCTAACGGTTTTGTAGCAAGCTATATCCATATGGGTGGTAGAATTGGTGTATTAGTAAACGTTGAAACTAGCGTTGTAAACGATGCTGTTAAAGAAATGGCAAGAAACGTTGCAATGCAGGTTGCAGCTATCAAACCTCTTTACACAAATGAATCAGAAGTTGATGCTGATTATATTGCACATGAAAAAGAAATTCTTACTGTTGCAGCTAAGAATGAAAAACCAGATGCTAATGATAAGATCATCAATGGTATGGTAATGGGTAGAATCAAGAAAGAATTAAAGGAAATCTGCCTCTTAGATCAGACATATGTAAAAGCTGAAGATGGAAAACAGTCTGTAGCAGCATACGTTGCACAGGTTGCTAAAGAAAACAATGCTACTATCGCTGTTAAAGGATTTGTTCGTTATGAAACAGGCGAAGGTATTGAAAAGAAAGAAGAAAACTTTGCTGAAGAAGTTGCAAAACAGATGCAGTAATTTTGACTTTCTGATTTTCAGACTGGCATAATAAGAAGCCTCTGTACTACACATGATGTGGTGCAGAGGCTTTTTTATTATATTTATAGGAATGTTTAAGCCTGCCAAAAAACTCATTAATATATTGAACCAGGTGCAGAGCATTCATGGAATTGAATATGCATTCGATATTGAAGGTGCATTTGATATTGAAGGTGCATTTGGTATTGAAGTGTATTTGATATTGAAGGTGCATTTGTAATTACTATGGACTTTCTTGGATGTGGTGAATCTGAAAGATTGGATGAATGGTCAGAGGATCTTTGGTATGAATGGGGCAATCAGGTTGTAGAGTTATGTCATCAGAATGGCTTTGACAAAGTAAATCTTATTGGGTGTAGCGGTGGGACTATTGCAGCTATAAATATTGCTTTAGAACATCCTGAACTTGTAGAGCATGTTGTTGCAGATAGCTTTGAGGGTATTAAGGCAGATGCTGATATGACTGAGCAGATTCAAGTGGGCAGAAACTACGCAAAGAGTATCGAAAGGTTTAAGACTATGATGCAAGTTATGCATTGAGATGATTGGGAACAGGTGCTTGATGCAGACACAAATGCAGTCATTGCTCATGCAACGCATATTGGTGACTTTTTCCATCGCCCAATTTCTGATTCTTAAATGTAAGTTATTGCTTACTGGAAGTACTGAAGACGAAATGTTTTCAAAGGGGCATTATGAAGCTATGCTTGAAGATATTTATAGAAAAAATTACATTAGTAGTTCTTAGAATTTTATGTTCCCGTTCTTATCATATAGTCCTATATCATACATATGTTTTCGCTGCTCGTGATTTCTTTTAGAGTTTAAATTCTTTTGCTGGTATATTTCTGAACAAATTCTTACCGTAATATAAATGACTGTAAATAAAACTAACAATCCTATTCCCCCCCCAATGCTCCAAGCTTCATTTACTTATTCCTTATTAATCTTTATTATAATAATTTGTTACTTTACTTATATGTTTTATTTGTTTATATGTTGTTTTTACTTATATCGTTCTTTTTGCATATTCCGCAAAAACAGAGCACTCGCTCCGCATGAGCGGAGCACTGTTCC
>CAJMQE010000023.1 GCA_905215405.1 uncultured bacterium | reverse complement strand
GTAGAGGCTTATAGCCTCAGTGCAAACCACCCGTTTGACGGGTGGTACTGATTTTAAGGATTTCTTCCTGAAGAAATTGATGCTTATAACTGTGATCGTAAACTGCATTTGTAACATCATTTATTTCATGACCGGCAATAAGTTTAATTGCTTCTATGTCCATTATTGCTTCTTTTGCCTTTGTTATAAAGGTATGTCTGGTGTAGTTAATTCTGATCAAGGTGGATATTCTTTCTTTGTAATGTATGTATTTCATGAGGACGAAATCTGTATACATTTCCAATAAAATCATTCGTGTATAATTAAAATCTAGATTATCCAAAAAAATATGTTTTTCTCTGGCTTATTCTTATTCTTTTTAACTCTCTGTTATGGCATCACTATTTTTATAGTGAATTTTTTTGACTTGTTTTAGATAGTCTGCTTCAAATTAGATATAATGAAATGATTTAAGATTGATTTGTATGAAGTTTACTTAAATGATATGTAATGAGGGTGATAATTATGTATAAATATGTCACAAATTGTCTTACGATTTGTATTGTATTTTAGGGGGGGGATGATAATCTGATGTTAGGAAAAAGTAGAGGTTATTTAGTTACAATAAGAATGCTGCTACTTTTAGAAGTTAACCAAAAGTTCTAAATTTAGTAGTATGCAAATAGTAAGCTAGTGTTATGTAATGTTAGATAGAGAGTTATTTAATTAATTTATGAGCGAAACAATTGTTTTACATATTTACGTATGACAAGTGTTAGAGAATAACTTCGAATAGACGTATTCGAAAAATAAAAAATGGAAAAGAGGAGATAAGGTAAATATAATAATACACATTATTCAATTTAACTATTTTAATATGTTTTTGTAGAAGAAAGAAGGATATGAATGAGGAAAAAAATATTTAGAAAAGTGGTAACAGTGGCTTTGGCCACCACTATGATAATGTCGACGTCAATTATGGCATTTGCAAATAGTAGACATTATGGTGAAGCTTCAAATGAAGTAGGAGATTTTAAAACTATAATGGAGTATGATTATTCAGATGGTAGCTGGAGTAGTATTTCCTATTATGATACAAGCGTGTTAGAAACATATGATGATTATGAATTAGGTGATGCTAATACTGACTGGAGCGATTCGAGTGGATCATCTGATTACGATGTTTATCATTATGGAAATTACAGGGGTACGTTAACAGTTCGTACAACCTTAGATATCTATGGTAATATTGATGATTTTGTACTGTATTAATTAGAAATAATTGCTGCTGGGAATGAAAATTTCCCAGTAGCATAAAAAGAGGGGAACAATATGAAAAAAATAATTGCTTGCATTTTTTGCATCGTCCTCGTATTTTGTACGGGGTGTTCACATAAGTATACACAGGATATCGATGTGAAGTCAGATAATAAAGTAGAATATAGAGATATTACAGATGCGCAGAATTACTATAGTGAATGCAATATTGCTGATGATGGGGTGGGGTACTATTTTACAGATCCGCGTGTGGATGGCTCTACAGTTGGATATGTATTATTTTATTATGATAAAAATGTAGGACAGGCTGTTCCATTGTGCAGTAAGATAAATTGTAATCATAGTGATCAATCGTGTGATGCATATTTTACAAAGGAAGAATGCATGGATGGATTTATCTGGTACCAGAATCATAGCTTGTTTAGAATAGAAAAGGATAATGATACGGGAAACGTATATTTGGTTTCGTTTAATAGAGATGGAAGCAATCCAGTTAGAGGAAATATTTTGTGGAATGGAGATAACGTCCGATATAGTGAGTTTAAAACGATATACTTTCGGTCAATGGTAATGCATAAGGGGTATCTGTACTATACTTATCAGTTGGATGTAAATGATGACGTTAGTGTATATAGAGTTAATATAGATGGTAATGGAGAGAGAGAGTTATTAGGGACAATACCTAATTCAAATGACATAAAATCGGTAGGTGAAATTCATCTAAGTAATGATAATGAGAATGTTTACTTTTCTGTAGAATGTTCTTTAAATAATACGGATGAGCTGGCAATGGTTTTATGTCAATATAATATCAATTCAGGTGATTTTAATACAGTGATGCAGGAAAAGGGGACCAAAGACTATCAATTACTGAAAGACGATTCTGGTAAAGTCGTTGGAACTACTGGAAATGGATGGAGTGGTAATTTGGATATAATGGACCTTGCCTTTGATAATGATCATAATATGTATGCTTATAAAGGTGTTACAGGAGAAGTATTCAAATATAATCTTCAGACAAAGGAATTGAAAAAGATCTATCAGACAGAAGGTTCAGGTAATCTTGTCTTTTATCAAGAACATCTTTATTTAAGTAATTATAATAACACGGATGCAAAAATAACTGAAATTGATACGGATGGAAAGCTTGTTAGAGAGATAGATCCAGGTACATGCTATAATTATTTTGGTGACAGTGATGCAATGATTAGCAAAAAGCAGAAAAGACAGGGAAATGTATTAGTAGATGATTATTATGTTTATGATAAAAATACAAGTGAGTGGAAAATGATATTAGAGAATGAAGTAATGAAATAGAATATATGAAGCGATAAGCTTTCATTTGATAAATTGTTATTAAGTGAACATATGTTTAGATTTAGTAGGGGAGCAGAAAATATGGAATTAAATCGTGTCATAGACAGACGGACTATCGGCGTATTACTGGTTATAACGATAATTGTGTGTGTTCTATTCTATAATCAGCAGATACAAAATGGAACACAGGAAATTCTATCATTAAACAGTGATTATATCCAGGAGCAGTATACAATATTTGATGTAAATACCATGTATCAGGATATGATGAACCAATACATAAATGAAAAAGGCGAACCTACTTATTATTCACAGGATGAAGTAGATGATTTTATGGGGCGATATTATCAAAATTATATCGATAAAGAAACTGTTAGTTTTTCAATCTATAAAGTGGCACGTGTTCTTTTTGAGAATAAGATTGAGTATACATTAACATATAATAAAGAAATAAATCAAATGTGTGAAAATGCACTTGAAACCGTTGAAATAGGAGCTTTTTCTGATCCATCTTCCTATGCATATAATAATATATTAAAAACAAGATACGATTTAATAGATAATGCAAAGATAAGGATAACACTTGTAAATGGCAGAGCACTGGAAAGTATTTTTCAATACAAAATTACAGGCTTTTTTTTATTGGTTATGATGATTTATTTGTCACACCGGTTTGTAGAGGAGCGAAAAAAGGGATTATGGCAGATTATTCATGCAGCTTCTTACGGAAGAAGGAGACTGGCATTTAAAAGAGTAGGGGTTTTAGCGGTGGCAGCGCTGTTATTTTCGCTGGTGATTCATTGCTCTCTATATATTGAAAGCTTCTATTTATTCGGCGGAATGGATAGCCTGCAGGCTATGGTTCAAAGTAGCAGTATATTTGCTTACATGACATGGCCAGTTACGGGAATGGAATACTTGATTATCAATATAATAGTGCAGGCAGTGGCAGCATTTGGAATTGGGATATTTATATGGGCATTGACATCATTGTTTGATAGTCAGACAGTATCAGGTGGAATTATATTACTAATATTTTCTGTCGAATATCTTGCGTATCAATATATTCCGGCAACGAGTGCTTTTGGTGTGCTGAAATATGCAAATATTGTTCAGTTGGTTAATCCGATGGATGCAATTGTTGATTACGTCAATTGTGGACCGGGAGAGTATTTGGTTAGTAGACAGCAGCTTGCCTATGTTATATTTATTTTAGAAATGTGTGTTGGACTTACCATCATACTAATGGTGTCGCAAAAGAAATATCCCATTTCAAAGGGATTACATGGGGGTAGATGGCTGGATAAAGCAGGGATAAGATACAATCAAATGATATCAAGGTTACCTTCGATTTGTATGGAAATTTATAAATTACTTATTTACCAAAAGGGAATTTATATTATACTGGCAACTATATTTTTGGTATCAGGAGTTAAAATTTATGGAGGCGTATATTATAATGCGGAAAGAGATATTTTAAGAACTTATTATAATGAAATAGGTGGGAGTGTTGTAAACGATTCCGTGTATACTAAAGAATCCGAATATGAGGCAATGCTTTCTGAGAAGAATGATGAGTACCAGAAATTAAATGATGAATTACAGAGTGGACAGAGTATTCATTATTCCTATATGATGAATCTAGGAGAAGAGATTGCAGCACTGGAAAAAGTAGTTCCTATTATGCAGGAACAGATTACATATTTAAATGAGTTGAAAGCAAAGCGGGGAATAGAAGCAGAAGTAATCTCTCCATTTGCATATGAAAATATTCTGGGTGGCGGTTTGGACTATAGCCTAAATTTAATAAATTTATATCTTTTTCTTACGATGGTTTTTCTCATGAATGCTAATTTTTCCTATGAGAGAAAAAGAAATATGATACCGGTTATAAAAAGCTGTATGAATGGAAGATGGCCTTTTATCCGAAGAAAATTAGAAATCAATGTTTGTATTACTGTATTTTTGTGGGCAGGATTTTATGGAAAATTTATATATCAGATTTGGAACTTATATGATCTAAATGATTGTGATTGTAGCATATTAAGTTTATCATTAATGCAGCATGTTCCGATAAATGTAAGTATTCGTTTTTATCTATTATTTAGTATTATAATAAAATTAATTATCATGCTGGCTGCAATGATGGTAATAACTTTAATTTCATTGGTTATTGAAGAAAAATTTACATTGATTGTATCGTTGTGCCTGATGATTCCCCATGTGCTTTATATTCTTGGCTTTCAAAAAATGCAGTATTTTTCAGTAATTCTACCAATGAATAATTGGCAGATGCAAAGAATTTATAATGGAAACATAATTATGTATGCGATATATATTGGAATATTAATAGCAGGCATATTATCGTTTGTTCTGGTTTATAGAAAGTGGACGAAAAGCATATAGAAATTTATGGGAGGAGAGATAAATGGAGCTTAGAGTAAATAATTTAAAAAAAACGTTTGGAACGGTGCAGGCTTTAAAGGGAATATCGTATACTTTCACACCAGGAATTTATGGGATTCTTGGAGCTAATGGTGCAGGAAAAAGTACTCTGATTAGTCTGATTACAGACAATGTTGCAAGGAATCGGGGAAGTATAGGCGATAGTGGTGAAATACTTTATAATAATAAAGATATCATCAAGCTAGGCAGTAAATTTCGTTCAAAAATAGGTTATATGCCACAGCAGATAGGGTTTTACGAAGATTTTTCCCCAAAAGCTTTTCTGAAATATATGGCAAAACTAAAAGGCTTAAAAAGGAAGAATGAGCGGGGAGAGACATTGGATCAGCAAATTGAGAACCTTCTGGCGGTTGTTAATCTTACAAATGTGTCATATAAGAAGATTGGTGGTTTTTCTGGTGGAATGAAACAGCGAGTACTGCTTGCACAGGCATTACTTGGAGACCCTGAGATTCTGATTATGGATGAACCAACAGCAGGTCTGGATCCCAAGGAACGGATTGGAATACGAAACTATATTGCAGAACTTTCAAAAAATAAAATCATTTTATTTGCAACTCATGTGGTTAGTGATATTGAGTGTATAGCAGATCAGGTTATTTTAATTAAGAAAGGGGAGATTATTGCTACTGGAACACCGGCTAAACTTATTGAAAAAATGCATGGTAAAGTAGGCGAAATTACATGCTCAATAGAAGATGTTGATTCTTTGCAAAAGCAGTATAAGATAGGAAATATACGACAGAGAAAGAATGGAATTGTTCTTCGAATTGTGGGAGATTCATTACCAGAAGAGGCGCTTCAGGTGGATGATAATATTGATCTGGAAGACGTGTATTTATATTATTTTGAGTAATGCGATTGGGAGGCAATAAGATGCTAAAAATTAGGAAAGTATCAAAAGAAGAGTTAGCGTTGGCAATGAAGATTAGGATGGAGATGTTACGTGAGGTCAATAAACTTGGAGAAGATTATTCATTTAGTAAGAGCTTTGCACTAAAAAGTAAATTGTTTTTTGAAAATGATGAGCAGACAACTCTTTTGGCAATAGATACAGATGTCATTGGATGTGCAACGATTTGCTATATGGAGCTGATGCCCACTTATTCACATCCGACTGGAAGGCGGGCGCATCTGATGAATGTATTTGTCAGAAAAGGTCACCGTGGCAAAGGTATTGCAAGTAGTTTGGTAAACCAGCTTATAGCAGAAGCAAGGGATAAAGGCGTAACGGAAATTAGTTTGGATGCGACAAAAGAAGGGCGCCCGTTATATCAAAAATGTGGATTTCATGACTCTTTTGAATGTATGATTAGGGAACTATAGTGTCAGAAATCAGGAAGACAGACAATCTGATAGAGAGGCCGAAGTAAGGCTAAAGATATCATTGAGTATATTAACTTCAAATAAATTATGAAGGCGAAAATTCTAATAAAGGAAATAGTGCTGAGAGCAAATTTCATAGCAAGTTATTATTAAATATTGTAGTAAAACATTTATAATTTTTGAGTACCCTTTGGCAATTAGTCAGAGGGTATATTTTTAATATAGCATTACAATTTTGGTTTAAAGCTTTTGGTACCAGTGACGCTCCAATGGCAATTGTGTACCAGTAATTAGGAAAATTCAATCTTGATCACTAGCGCCGAGTTTAGCATATGTAGTTGCACCACAAAATTTATGTACTTTTTTTCTTTATGACAAAGACTATATTGAAATGTAATTATTCCAATTCAAGTGCTTGCAGTACAAAGATTGAAGAGATTTGAAATGATAGCAGAGATAGTATAGTATTGCAAAGGAGGGGCGTCAGCTTTATCAGGAGATTGGTCTGATCGAAGAGCAGCATGTCAGTCAGTATGGAAGTCTGATCAATACACAGATGACATTTCTGGAAAATCTTCTCATGCATGAGTATACGGAGTGCTATCTGTATTTTACCAGTTCCAGAATAAGTTAAATGAACCTGTGGATGGTGTGCCAACGCATAAGGTAATCAAAGATTATATTCATGAAAGGGGAGAAGATTATCGTTATCAGGATGAGGAGCATCCAATCGAGGAATTACGCAGTCGTACGGTTGATAATACAACAGTAGGACGCTATACAGAGAATAAATAGCAGGTATCTCCATTTGTCCTGTAAAGTGCAGTTCATAAGTCATCTGCTTTCTTCATAAGCACAATTTCAGCTTTTGAAATCCCTTCGTTTATGGTACGATGAGATAAAGTAAATATGGGAGGGAACAATATGCATATGACTGAAAAACAAAAGATGCTCTCTGGAGCACTTTATGACTCATCAGACCATGAACTTACGGAAAGAAGGGTAAATGCACATAAGCTGTGCAAACTCTACAATGACACCTTTGAAGACGAAACGGAAACCAGAATGGCAATTCTCAATGAACTGATTCCAAATCAGGGTGCAAATCTGTTCATTCAGGGACCTGTATATTTTGATTATGGCACATTTACGACATTTGGCGATAATTTCTATGCGAATTTCAATTTCACTGTTTTAGATTGTGCACCAGTGATGATAGGAAATGATGTGTTTATTGGGCCAAATGTTACAATTGCCACACCTGTCCATCCACTTTGCTATCAGGAGCGGAATATGAGAAAGAAAAAGGATGGATCTCTTTATGATATGGAGTATGCGAAGCCAGTTACCATTGGGAGCAATTGCTGGATTGCCAGTAATGTGACCATTGCAGGTGGTGTCACCATTGGGGAAGGTTGTGTAATTGGCGCCGGCAGTGTTGTTACAAAGGACATCCCAGCGGGGAGTCTTGCAGTGGGAAATCCATGCAGGGTCCTTCGCGAAATTACAGAAGATGACAGGATGGAATGAGCCTGAACAAAGAAATGATACAGAGCGCTAGGATAGAGAACTCAGCCCTAAGATAGAGAGAACCAAGCCCTAAGACAGCGAAAGCTAAAAATAAGAGTATTAAGATCTTAGGCAGCGAAAGCCTCTGAAGTAATATGGAACAATAATTATTCAGAAATTCGTGTATAAAAGCCTCATGTGAATCCATAATAATCCTAAGAGCCTGTATTAGGCAAAACATTGTTAGAAATGGAGATTATTATGGATAAAAAACATGAGGAACGGGAAAACCGTAAAAAATCAAATGAAGAATTTAATAGTGTAACTCAGAAAGTAAAACCTGAAAATCAGAATCAGACACATAATGCAAGAGAAGAAGCTTACAGTACAAAAGTAAGACAAGTTTGAACACAGGTCTGAATTGATAAAATATTTAGTTCTGTTTATTAATTTAGAGGAATGGTACTGTTGCTGGTATCCCCACTAACGGAATCCTCGACATCGGCACAGCATGCAGATCGCTTTACGGAAATTTGTGCAAGCATGTCACCGAGTACAACGAGGTTAGCGGATAGAAGTCCCAGTTCATCGTCATCAAGACAGGTGGAGATTTTACCAGCGATTGCTGCCAGTGTTACAATATCAGAATATGGATTCATACAATTATAGTTTGCCAGTCGTTTATTACAGCTGGCAACTTTTTTTTGCCGGCAATTGGAACGGTGAGGATTACAGGAGCAGGAGCTCTGGTCATGATCGGAATGACCACAGTTAAAACCAGAACTTTCGGGATCAGCAGAATCACATTTATCTTCCGCACAATCACATGCTGCTTCAGCAGAATCAAATGCAGTCTTGGCACAATCGGAGCCTGTATGACAAGTCTGACTAGCGTTATTTAGAAATGCGGCTTCAGACCGATCTGTTGAGCAATGATTATAATCCTGGGATTGAAGAGAATTTTTATTAGACAGGTGTTGCCCAGTCACTTGGTCGTGCAAATGTACATTCGCGTCAGAATCGGATTCCCGGACCAAATTTGCGGTTGAAATGGGATCTGTTATACTGGATGAAGTTGTGTCCTGGCTGATTTCGGCAGATTCACGATTCTGTGAATCTGAAGAACCGTTACTTTCCGGGTGGTTTTTATGCTGATGATAGTTATTAGAATTGTTATATCTGTTGTTATACATAATATCTGCATTATCCTTTATCATTGAAAAACTCTATATAAGATATGATACCAGCGCAGGAAATGTTCCGACTCCAGGATATGTGCCTTAAATGTATGTAATACGTAATACAATATGCTATGTCTTAAAAACAGCCACAGGAACTGTCAGGGAACACTTCACTGTGGCTGTCTACATAGAATTTATGATAATTGTTTTCTGCTTTCCTATAACAACAGCAGACAGAAAGACAATAAAAAGATGGCGATATAGCATGTTTGATCTTTTTGCATTACTGATCAGATGATCATTTTCCTACCAATTTCGTCGATAACGGTTCCAACGACGGTCATTACCGCAGCCCCCACCATAGCAAGGCGGTGGCGGAGGTGGCCCACCAGGACCGCGTGGTGGCGGTGGAGGCGGTGGTCCTCCGGGGGGACCGGGAGGAGGTGGAGGTGGATAATTATTACGTCCGCATCCAGGACAGTTGCCATAAGGACGTCGTCCATATCCGCCACCTGGGCCTGGTGGAAATAAAAAATCAAATAAACTTCCCATATTTAAAAACTCCTTTTTCTTTAATATATGTAAAAAAATTAAAAATGAACTTGTAACATGAAAGGAAAGGTATTATAATAATATTTACATATTTTAGATAATGCATTTACATAATGTTATCATAGCAAATATGGAATGAAAGTTTATGCAGATATAGTTCATCGGTAGAATGCCAGCTTCCCAAGCTGGATAGGCGGGTTCGATTCCCGTTATCTGCTTTTGTACAGATGCATAGGTATTTTTGGAGGAATTAGAAATGAAGTTACTTGAGGATAGAATCAAGAAAGACGGTATTGTAAAGCCGGGCAATGTATTAAAAGTTGACAGTTTCCTGAATCATCAGATGGATGTCAATCTTTTCAATGAAATGGGCAAAGAATTTAAGAGAATTTTTGCAGATAAAAAAATCAATAAGATTTTAACAATTGAGGCATCTGGCATTGGTATTGCATGTATCGTAGCACAGCATTTTGATGTTCCTGTTGTTTTTGCAAAAAAATCACAGAGCATTAATATTGATGGAGATGTATATAGTACAAATATTACATCATTTACACATAAGAGAGATTATCAGGTAATCGTATCAAAGAAATACATTACGAAAGAAGATCATATTCTGATCATCGATGATTTCCTTGCAAATGGTTGTGCATTAAAAGGTCTGATCGGCATGGTTGAAAGTGCCGGAGCTAGCGTTGAAGGTATTGGTATTGCTGTAGAGAAGGGATTTCAGGATGGTGGAAAGATCATTAGAGATATGGGAATGAATCTTCACTCTCTTGCAATTGTTGATGCAATGGATCCTGAAAATGGAACAATTACATTCAGACAGCAGTAGTAAAAAGTATAATAAGAGGGAGGCTAATCACACTGGATGATTAGCCTTTTTCATTTGAACTGGGAAGTTTACGGGTAGAGCGTTTATCGGGGGAGTATTTCAGCTTTGAAATAGAAAGATAAGTGGTGAAAGAATGAAAAAGTTATTAAATAAGATAAAAAGAATGACAGTCGGAAGAGTTCCGTACAGGCCGACGAAGCTGACCTATGGAATCCTTGTGGCAATAGGTGGTGTGGCTGTGTGCGCAATTCTGATAAATATCGGTATCGCTGTATTTCGCTATGAAAGCACACAAAATATGCCAGGACAGGTACCTGACGGTGTTGTAAGCGATGAAAGAATGAAAGATGGAATCGGTCTTGGATATGCGCAGGCAGATAAACAGAACGAGCAGAATAGTGAGCAGTTGTTTCACAGTCGTGTAAAGATTACATATGACTATATTCCGGATGGGTATGAAAAATCCAGCGATGGAAGTGAAATGTATTATTATCTGGGACAGGAGAATGAACAGTTAAATGATGGGTATGCATTTGGCGCATCTCTTTACAGGATCAATTACGGAAATTCGATGAGCCTGAATAGTATCACAGCTATTTCCAATGTTATTGTTAATGGAAAAAGCGAGCAGATCTATTATGTTACAAAGCATGGTTCTCAAAAGGTCGACAGCTATTTTGACAAAGAACTGATATTATCGTTTGATGATTACGGATATGTGGTCCAGCTTTTTGCAATGTATAATATGACAGAGGATGAAATGGTCAAGATTGCAGATGGAATCCATCTGGAACAGTGTGACGCGGCGAGTATGACAACGGTTTCTGATGGACAGAGCATCTCGCTCTTCAATCTGAACAAAGCATTTCAGACAAGACAGAACAGTTATGTAGAAAATACGTCCGATGGAACGAATTTTATCGATTTGAGAGATACATTTGTTGGAAATGGAGAGGCAGGATACAATGAGATGCCAGCAGATCTGGCATTTACTGTACTTGGCTATGGAATTACAGACGATGTTTCCGATCTGAACATGGCGGATTTTGATTCACCAGAGGCGTATCAGGAATTTATGGACAATTATACGGATGACTATGGAAAAATGCTGACATACGACAGGACGGTCACCAGATATAGTGATACAGATCTGGCACAGGCGGAAGAAGTGGATTCAGATTCTGTTGATCTGAAAGTCGTTTATGTAACAATAAAAGTACAGAATTTATCAGATCAGCCGGTTACAAATGCAGAAATCCGCCCTCAATTATTAAGCTTGCGGGAATGTGATGAAGGGTATACGACCATGTTAAATAAGAGTGGTTGTGAAGATGATTCCAGGGCGGACAGTACCGCATTTTACTGTAATAGAAAATCAGATGATGAAAGCGTAGCGATGCTTACAGATGAGCAATCTGAGGATAATACGAATGATAATCCGGATTATCCGGCTGAAACAATGGATACAGATGAGGATGATGACAATCCACAGAGTCTGGTACCGGACGATCCAGGATTTCCTGAGAGAATGGGCTATACGATCCAACCACAGGAAGAATTTACTTATACTGTGGGATATGTCGTAGATAGTGACAGAACAGATTATATGGTATTACAGTTCTGTAAGGATGTGCAGCAGTTCGACCTTTCAAGTAATGGCTTTCGCTTTGTAAAATTATTTGCATATCCAAATTAGATTAAAAAATACATTACAGTAAAGAATAGATAGCAGTAAGGAATCAATTGGATTAAGGGATAGCATTTATTATATTATAGAATGCATTAGGTTATAGCATTTCTTCCGTTTTGAAGACATTAAGTTATAACATACATTCATGATAGAAGACGTTAAGTTATAACATACATTCCATTATAGAAGACATTAAGTTATTATATATATTACATTATGGGATAATTTATTGATAGAATCATGTATTTTACAGATTAAATCATAGGATAGAGAACGACGAAATTATAACTTAGAGCATCGCAACAGTGATGAAAAAAAGAGTTCAGGGATTTGAAACAGGAGACGACTTTTGTTCCAGATCCTGATTAGAAGATAGTAAAAAAGCTGCAGTAGTAATCATACAACTGCAGCTTCTTTTATGATATTATACACGCTTAAATCTTATATCTGAATAAGTATTATCACTATGCGAGGCAAACGTTAACAGCCTGTGGGCCTTTAGCACCTTCTGTAATATCAAATGTTACGTTCTGGCCATCTTCTAATGTTTTGAAACCATCTGTAGCGATTCCTGAGAAATGTACGAATACATCTTCGCCGTTAGCATCGTTAGTGATGAAACCGAAACCTTTCTGAGAGTTAAACCATTTTACTGTACCTTTATTCATTGCAAGATACCTCCTATATATTTATAATATTTCTTGTGAAAAAAAATCGCATATGCTTGTAAATCATGATACGGAGATAATGACTTACAAACATATGCGAATCAATTTCAACTATCGAAAATATTATAATTATAATATAATTTTTTTCCGCTAATGTCAAGTGATAATTCCTAATTCTTTAAAAATAGTCTTAAAAATTTCAGAAAATATTGGGTTTATTGACAATGTTTGCTGAAATTTAACAAATGAAAAAGGAACCTTGTGGAGAGGTTCCTTTTTGAGAAGGTTTTTTATGAAAAAAACAGTTTCAAAGCTCTTTAACTCTTTGATAGGTATATCATAAACAAAAATTATGATATTAATGTGTTTGCCTTTTGAATAAATTGTGAACGAATTTTTAACTTTTTTAATTCTGCATCTGATTTTCCTTCTTATTTTACAGATGGAAGAGAACCAAGGTTGTTTCCCTCTTCATTATCAGGAAGAGATTTCAGATATTCGGTTCCATTTCTGTGTGCAATTCCAACACCATTGATTCCGCCCTGTTTTGCAAGAGCAACACCTTCTTCTTTGCTCAGGGTCTCACCGTCTGATAACTGATATCCGGTGATACGGCCACTGTGTTTTACAAGTGCAACAATATCTTTTGCATTTGCGTTTGGTTGTGGTATATCATCCAGGGCGCTCATTGCGAGCTGGGAACGGTATTTCCCAAGATTTTGATCTTGATCATTCATAGTTGTTAATTCCTCCATTCATAGAATTAAGTTGTTTTTAAGATGATAAATCTGATGATACTATAGTATTAGCAGTGCAAATAAATTTATACGAAAAACAATTGACATCCACAACGTGGGAGATTATACTTAATTAGTAAAAGGTTTATTTACAATTAAAATAATAAAGTATCGGTAGGTGAGGCTACCATAGGGATACGGATTGCTGCCGCGGAATAGTGGAGACACTACGAGAAGGTCAACAGTCTATGTCGCAAAGGCGTAGAATAATGTAATTTCATTGCCCTATGGAGTTAAAGCTTGAACGGATTAACAGGAATCTGATTCCCTGTCATGGTTTGTTTGAGCTGTGACAGGGATTTTTTTGTTTCTGACTGGTGTGCGTATGACAGACAGCATGAGCACAAAGGGAAGACAAGTTCCTGAATCTACAAATTCAAAGATATTTTAAATAGATTGAACAAGAAAGAAGGTGAAGAGAATGGAGAGTAGTAGTGGTAACCCCGGTCCTGGCGTGAATATAGATGTTAACAGGTTTTATTGCAAGATTATGAAATTGCATCGGAGTGTGAAATGGAATAAACTGAATAAAATGGATGTCAGACGAGGAGTTCTGCAGGAGCTATTTGCTTCATTCTCTTCCCTGGCATAGGTAGCATACTTTTTTACGTCAGGTCTTGATTTTATATTAGATGAGAAATATGGAGGATGGACCGATGAATGAAGAAGAATTAGTAGAAGATATCAATACAGGCGCCGGAGTTTCTGTAAAAGAAGATGAAATGAATGCAGTCATCAAGGCACTCTTAACAAAAGATATCAGAGAAATCAACAGGGTCATTGAGGACATTTACCCTGTCGATCTGGCAATGATCGCAGAAGAACTGGATAGTGATCAGATCATTTGTCTTTTTAATGCTATTGATAATGAAAAGCTGGCACGAATTGTGGAGCAGGCAGATGAAGATCTGCAGGTAGATATGACGCAGGTACTTGATAATCACAGAATTATCAGTATGTTCGAATATATGCCAAAGGATGATATCGTCGATTTACTTGGGGAATTACCGGTAAACAGAAGAAAAGATATTATCAATCTGATGAAGCTCAGTGACCGGAATATAATACAGAATCTGCTTGGATATGACGAAGATACTGCTGGTGGTATTATGACCACAGAGTATATTGCGTTAAAAGGAGATCTGACAATTGAGGCAACACTTGCAAAAATGAGAGAAATCGCACCTAAGACAGAAGTGATCGATACCATTTTTGTGTTAAATCGCAGACGACAGCTGATCGGAACTGTCGATTTACGGGAAATCCTGATTGCACCATATGATAACTCTTTGGAGGAAGTCATGAACGATCATGTGATTTCTGTAGCACCTGAAATGGATCAGGAAGAAGTTTCTCTGCTGGTTTCCAAATACGATCTGAAAGTGATTCCAGTCGTTAACAAGAAACAGGGAATGCTGGGAATTATTACAGTCGATGATATTATCGATGTCATCGTGGAAGAACATACCGAAGATATGCTGCATATGGGTGGTGTTAGTAAGGAAGAAGATGTTGACAGTAAGTTAGGAGAGTCAGTCAGAATGCGACTTCCCTGGCTGTTCGTCAATCTGATCACTGCATTTATGGCATCGTTTTCAGTCAGCCTGTTCGAAAGTACAATCGCACAGGTCGTTGCCCTCGCTTCGGCAATGACAATCGTCACTGGAATGGGTGGAAATGCAGGTTCACAGACTCTGTCAATCATTATTCGAAGCATTGCACTTGGCGAGATTCAGTTAAAGAAAAGCTGGAGGCTTGTGTTTAAGGAAATTATGCTTGGCGTGATCAACGGTGCTGCAATTGGCGTGGTTACGGGAATCTTTATGTATTTTAAATATGGAAATTTCTATCTTGGATTTATCATATTTGCTGCAATGATCATTAATATGGTGATTGGAGGAATTTTTGGATTCTTGATTCCACTGATATTGAAAGCAATTAAAGTTGATCCGGCTCTGGCTTCCACAATTTTCCTGACAACAGCAACAGATGTTCTTGGTTTCTTTGTATTCCTTGGACTTGCACAGATCTTTTTACCATTGCTGGTATAAAAGAGCATAAAGGATGCAGTTTAGCTACGCTGCCTAAACTGTCGTGGTGTCATCTGATACTTCTTTTTAAAGATCCTGTTAAAATAAGATAGATTATTATATCCACATTCTTCTGCGATTGAAAGAATCGTATCAGACGATGTGGTAAGCATATGGGAAGCCGTTGTGAGCCTGTAATCATTTAGATAGGCGAAGAATGGTGTTCCCATATTTTGTTTGAAGAACTTCATAAAATGTGACTGGCTGAACTCGCAGAGTTCGGCCATTTTTTGTATTGTGATTTCTTCTGCAATATGTTTTTCAATATATTTGGTAATCAGTTTGATTTTTTCTATGGATTTTTCAGATCTGGGGTGAATAGTACTTTGTGTAGCATTTGCAAATAGAATATAAAAAAATTCGTATAGACAGCTCCGTAGTGCAAGAAAGTATCCTTTGGAAAATGTCTCGCAGATATGGTCTGCTTTCTGGATACAGGAAGCAATCTCAGGATAAAAGGAAATCTGGGAATCAAGCAGGGTAGGAAACTGAAACTTTCCAAGCAGAAGGTCGTGAAAAAATGTTTCAGTCAGGGCGTCACTTTGCCGTGGAAGTAGCATACGTGGATCGAAAATGATATTTTCATATTCAAAATCCATCTGTTGATACTGATCGATCGAGTGGAGCTGTCCTGGAAGAATCAGAATCATGCCGCCAGCATTTACGTGGTATTCGATCAGATCTACGGTTACGGTCCCACTTCCTTTTTTTGCACAGATCAGTTCCATTTCGCTGTGCCAGTGAACAGGAACGCAGTAGAAATCGAGTGGAATACTGCAAAGATAAGTATTGTAGGAGAAACTACTGTCGTAATGAGATTTAATTTCCTGATAATTTTCATATTCAAGTATATGCATGTGCATGCACTCCTTTCTGGAATGATTGTGAAAAGTTCGAACCAGCTGGATTCACCAAGTGATAAAATCAGGCCGAAATACCGGTTGTCCAATTGAAAAATGATAGAATAGTATTATATTTTGATTATATATTGCAAGACTGAAAAATACAATATCACTATAATAGGATTATGGAAATGAGTAATAGGACTTTTGGTTAAGAACTGAAGTTGGAAGCAAGCTAAAGTTGGAAACAAGATAGAAGACGATGTAAAAAATGAATAGAAATGAGGGAATCAGGATGAAAGAGTATAAGAGAGGGGCAGGTGTGCTTCTTCCAGTCACAGCATTACCATCACCGTATGGAATCGGCAGCTTTGGAAAACAGGCATTTAAGTTCGTTGACAGTCTGTATAAGGCAGGGCAGCATTATTGGCAGGTACTTCCGATGGGGCCGACAAGTTTCGGGGATAGTCCATATCAGGCATTATCTGCATTTGCAGGTAATCCGTATTTTATCGATCTGGAAGGCCTGATAGAAGAGGGGCTACTGACAAAAGAAGAAGTAGAGGCGTCGGATTATGGAGATACCCCTGAATATGTGCAGTATGACAAAATATACGAAAGTCGTTTTCCACTGTTGAAAAAAGCTTATCTGAAATGGAAGACAACGGTATATGACAGGGATGAGAACATACGTACAGCATTTCAGACATTTAATCAGGAGCAGGCAGAATGGCTTGACAATTATGCACTTTATATGGCATGTAAAATACATTTTGGACAGTTGGAATGGGCGAAATGGGATATGGATATCCGGATGCGAACTCCGCAGGCAGTGCAAAAATACACGGAACTGCTGGAAGATGAGATCAGATACTGGAAATTCCTGCAGTATCGATTTGCAGCAGAGTGGAAGACGTTAAAGAACTATGCGAATGAGAGACAGATCGAGATTATTGGGGATATTCCACTTTATGTTTCCTATGACAGCGCGGACGTATGGGCACAGCCAGAGCTGTTCCAGTTAAATGAGAATTTGCAGCAGACCAGTGTCGCAGGCTGTCCACCGGATGCGTTTTCAGATGATGGGCAGAAATGGGGAAATCCACTGTATGACTGGGAGGAACATAAACGGACAGGATTTGCATGGTGGAAAAAGAGAATGCAGGCTTGTGCCAGATTATATGACCTGACCCGTATTGATCATTTTATCGGAATTGTCAGGTATTACTGTATTCCTTATGAGCAAAGTGCAAAGAATGGATGGTATGAAAAAGGCCCTGGAATCGATCTTGTCAATGCAATTAACGAGGCAATCGGAGATGCAAAAGTGATTGCAGAAGATCTGGGAGTAACGGGACCGGATGTCGAAGCGTTATTAAAAGAATCAGGATTTCCCGGCATGAAAGAGTTGGAAGTTGCATTTGATGGGAATCCTAAAAACGATCATCTGCCACCATTTCACAAAAAGCATGGTGTTGTCTATATAGGAACTCATGACAATGAAACGCTAAAAGGGCATCTGCTCCATGAAAGTAGAGAGAAATTGTCATATATGATGCAGTATCTTGGAGCGGACAGAAAAGATGAAATTATACGGAAAATGATACGTGTGCTGTATATGAGCGTGTCTGATATCGTGGTACTGCAGATGCAGGATATTTTGGAAAAGGATAATCGTGCAAGAATGAATTTTCCGTCTACGATCGGAGATAACTGGAAGTGGAGATTGCAGAAGGGTGAATTTGGGGAAATTCTCTGCAGGGAGCTCGAGCGGCTCGCATATTTATATAATAGAAAATAACGGGATAACGGGATAACGGGATAACGGAATAATGGAAGATAGATCTGCATGCATGTTGTCTGAGCGCTGTTAGACAGGTGGTGCAAGAGATGCAGAAGAAATATGAGATTCAGCGCAGAAATGAGGATGAATATGATAAAAGAGGTATGTTTGGAAAGATATCAGAAGCAGTTATGTGACTGCAGCAATGAAGAAATTTATGTGGCGCTTCTGGCAATGACAAAAGAAATGGCAGCTAAAAAAAGAGAGCAGTATCCGGATACAAAGAAAAAAGTGTATTACATATCAGCAGAATTTTTGATCGGCAAGTTACTTTCTAATAATCTGATCAATCTTGGCGTCTACGGGGAAGTTAAAAAAGAGTTACAGGAATCTGGGAAAAATCTTGCCCAGATCGAGGAAATTGAGGCAGAACCATCTTTGGGAAATGGTGGACTTGGACGGCTGGCAGCCTGTTTCCTGGATTCCATGGCGACAGTTGGCCTGAATGGAGATGGTGTTGGTATTAATTATCACATGGGGTTGTTCAAACAGATCTTTGAGAACAATAAGCAGGTCGAAGAGGGAAATCCGTGGATAAGTGCAGAAGAAAATAAGAACTGGTTAAACAGGACGGAGGTCTCTTATAAAATTGAGTTCGGAACGGGTTCTGTTGTTTCTAGAATGTATGATATTGATGTGATCGGCTATGAAAACCGCGTCAATAAATTACATTTGTTCGACATTGATACCGTGGATGAATCCATTGTCAAAGAAGGGGACATTTCCTTTGATAAGACTGGCATTAGTAAAAATCTGACCTTGTTCCTTTATCCGGATGATAGTGATGAAGAGGGGCAGCTGCTTAGAATCTACCAGCAGTATTTTATGGTAAGCAATGCGGCCAGATTGATCCTTGATGAGTGTAGAAGGAAAGGGTCTGATTTGTATGATCTCAATGAATATGCGGCAATTCAGATTAATGATACCCACCCGACGATGGTGATTCCAGAACTGATCCGTCTGCTGATGAACGAGGGAATTGCAATGGACGACGCGATAACAATCGTATCTAAGACCTGTGCTTATACAAACCATACGATTCTCGCGGAAGCACTGGAAAAATGGCCACTTGCGTATTTAAAGAAAGTTGTACCGCAGCTGATTCCTATTATTGAAGTGCTGGATGAAAAGGTACGTGATAAATATGAGGATGAGTCGGTCGCAATCATTGATGATAAGAAAAAAGTGCATATGGCTCATATTGATATCCATTATGGCTATAGTGTAAATGGAGTAGCCAAATTACATACAGAGATTCTAAAAAAAGAAGAGCTGCATAACTTCTATAAATTATATCCAGAAAAGTTCAATAACAAGACCAATGGCATTACATTTCGTAGATGGCTGCTTTATTGCAACGAGGAATTGGCAGATTATGTGGAAGAACTGATCGGACCAGAATTTAAAAAGAATGCGGATGCGCTCCAGAACCTAAAACAGTTCCGTAATCATCAGGATGTGCTGGAAAGATTGCTGCAGATCAAAGAAAATAATAAAAAGAAGTTAAAGGATTATCTGAAAGAAACACAGAATATTGAAATCGATGAACATTCCATCTATGATATTCAGGTAAAAAGACTGCATGAGTACAAGAGACAGCAGTTAAATGCCCTGTATGTCATTTATAAATATTTTGAAATTAAGGCAGGACACAGACCGGCAACACCGATCACGGTCATTTTTGGCGCCAAAGCAGCCAAAGCGTACGTGATCGCAAAAGATATCATCCATCTGATCTTATGCCTGCAGGAGGTCATTAACAATGATCCGGATGTCAGCCCGTATCTGAAAGTTGTTATGATTGAAAACTATAATGTCACAAAAGCAGAAAAGGTCATTCCGGCCTGTGATATTTCTGAGCAGATCTCGCTCGCATCAAAAGAGGCAAGTGGAACAGGAAATATGAAATTTATGCTAAATGGAGCCGTTACGCTGGGAACCATGGATGGTGCAAATGTGGAAATCGCACAGCTTGTCGGTGATGACAACATTTACACGTTCGGTGCTGAGAGCCTGGAGGTCATTAATCATTACAGGAAAGCGGATTATAGCGCAAAAGAGATCTATGAAGAAGATCCTGTGATTAGGAAATGTGTAGATTTTATAGTTTCCAAAGAGATGTTAAGAGCAGGAGATAAAAAGTCGTTGACAAGACTCTACCAGGAACTGATCAATAAGGACTGGTTCATGACACTTTTGGATTTTAATGCTTATGTAGATGTGAAAGAAAGAGCATTTAGGGAATATGACAATCGGATGGACTGGGCTGAAAAGATGCTGATGAATATCAGTATGGCAGGATTCTTTTCCTCAGACCGAACGATCAGAGAATATAATGAAGATATCTGGAAAGCATGATTTCGTTCTGTCATACAAAATCACTTGCTATGACTGCCTTCGGTGTTTAGAATAAGGTATAGGAGGTCTTTTGGGATGTATAACATTTTGATTGTAGATGACGAGAAGATTGAAAGAAATGGAATCGTCTTTCTTATGAAACGTATGGGGATTACATTGGAAATTTCAGAGGCGGCGAACGGACTTGCCGCCCTGGATATCTTAAAGAAACAAAAGATTGATATACTGCTTACGGATGTCAAAATGCCGTTTATGGATGGCATTGAGCTGATTCGGAACGCAGTCACGCTGACACAAAATATGAAGATCATAATTTTTAGTGGATATAATGAATTTGAATATGCCAAATTGGCTGTGAAACTTGGAGTCTCCGACTACATTTTAAAGCCAGTGGATCCGCAGGAGTTCGATCATACCATGAAAAGTGTCATAAAAGAGCTGGACAGCATGCGAATTGCAGATGAAAAGAAAAATGAAAGTTCGGAATATATGACGGAATATCTGCTGTATTCTCTGATCAGTGGCACAGATCCCAAACATGTACATGTACAGTGTGAAAGGTTGTTGGATGAACAAAAGGTGTGGAACAGATATAAGAAAATGCTGTTGCTTGAATTTGATAGGGATGTCTATGGTAAGATCATTACAGATTTTTGTGGAGAAGTCATGACACAGTTTTCTTTTCCTTTTCAGTACCTGAATCTGAACCAGCAGCAGTCTGTTCTGCTGTTTGATGAAGATCGAACGATGGATGCGGCACAGACCGCCAGACAGCTTGCAGATGCGATCGAGCGGTTCTATCATGTCAAGTGTTATATTGCTATTGCCGATGAGATCGAGGATTATGAACAAATGCCGAAATATATGGAAAAACTTGAAGAACTGATGGAAAATCGCTTTTATCAGACGGACACCTATATTTACAGCAGTGACATGGAAGATGCATCACCGGTCAATGTAAAAATTGATGACGATACGTTGATGAAACAGATGCAGCAGGATATCCGGATGAAAGATATTGCCAGTCTCAGACAGCATTTTGAACGTTTGTGCAGTAAATACCGTGCAAAGTCCTATTTTTCACATATTTACATAAAATTTATCTTTTCTAATTTATTAAAAAATTTCTACGAAAAAGCACCTGATCTGACGGAGGAAGAACTCAACCAGGAGATCGAAAAACTCTATCAGGCGGTGGATTTTAAATGTATAACAGAAATAATACAAAAGAATATTGATCGTCTGGAAAAAGTATTTGCAGAGCATCCGCAAACGACTCATAAAGAGATCGAAGTGGTGAAAAAGTACATTTATGAGCATTTTGATGAAGAAATCGGTGTGGACCAGCTGGCACGGATCGTATATCTGACCCCTAGTTATTTAAGTTCTATTTTTAAGAAGGAGACCGGACAGAATTTAAGTAAATTTATTAAGCAATTCCGAATGGAACGAGCGAAAGATATGCTTGAAAATACGACAAAGAAAATCGTGAGCATCAGCAATGAAGTGGGGTATCCAAATGTGTCCTACTTTTGTCAGAGCTTTCGGGAGTGCTTCGGGGTAAGTCCTCAGAAGTTCAGGAGTAACGGGGGCTGACATGAAGAAAATCAAATTAAAGTACAAACTGGCATGGATCTATCTGATTACAGGGGTACTGCCTGTAATCGTACTTTTCTGTTTTTCATATTTTCAGATGCAGAAAATATTGATGGAGAAGGATACAAAGACTATCCAGTCCTTTCTGTATCAGGCAACAGAAGGAATGGATAATCAGTTGCAGATCTATGATAACCTGTCGAATTATATATCTTTCAACGAGACAATTTCCAGAGTCGTGAGTTATGATTATAAAAGTACCTATGAAATGTATTCCCAGTTCGTAGGTATTATGGATCCAATGCTTTCCTCTCTGAAATATTTTCATAATGATGTGACCCAAGTCACAATGTATACGGATAAAAATATTAAGCATGATGAGACAATTGCTCCAATCAGTGAGATCTCAGGCGCGTGGTGGTTTGCCAGGGCGTCTGAGGATAGTGAGATCAAGTGGTTTGCGGACAGCGCCAACCGATCGCTCTTTTCAGCGAGAAGAATGCCGATCCTTGATAAAAATGATTCGCTTGGAATTCTGTATATCAATGTAGATTATAATAAGGTGTTTGATTCTTTTACTGAAAATATGACAAATAATTACGGCGTTTTTATAACAGATGAAGATGGCAATGTGATCTATCACTATGAGAATTTTAGTTCGGAATCGGCAGATAAAGCGCTGGATTACAGTCAGTTCTTAGAAAAGAAAGACAGTGATGAGTATCTTGTGATCAATGAGACATCTGACTCTACAAATTGGACGACCTGGATGTACAAGCCTAAGAGCCTTGTCATTAGAACAGCTCAGCCGATGATCATGATGATTGCAGTCACAATTGTTGTCGGTATCAGCGCCGCCGTTATGGAAATCCTTTTTCTATCCAAATTGCTTACCAGAAGAATTGACAAATTAAAAAGTAATATGCAGGAAGTTGAGAAGGGGAATTTCATTGTACAGGTCGAAAAAGGGGAAAATGATGAAATTGGAGAACTGATGGATGGATTTGGAAATATGATCCGTCAGATCCAGAGTCTGATCAGTGAGGTCTATGAGGCCAGAATCAATCAGAAAGAATATGAAATGCGTGCACTCAGAGCACAGATCAATCCGCATTTCCTCTATAATTCCCTGTCTCTGATCAATTGGAAGGCGATAGAGGCCGATCAGAACGATATTTGTCATATCACCCTGGCGTTGTCTAATTACTACCGGACATCACTCAACAAGGGGAGAAATACACTGACACTGGAGATGGAATTAAGTAATATGAAATCCTATCTGCAGATCCAGGCGGTGATGCATGATCACAATTTTGATGTGGTCGTTGATGTAGACGAGGAGATTCTGCAATGTGAGACTCTGAATCTGATCCTGCAGCCACTTGTGGAGAATGCAGTCGACCACGGAATCGATCTGTTGAATGACCGGAGAGGAATCATAACGGTTACCGGTCATAAGCAGGAGGACATGATCTATCTGACGGTGGAAGACAATGGAGCCGGCATGGATAAGGAAACACTGCAGAATTTCCTGACGCAAAAGTCAAATGGATATGGAGCAAAGAATGTCAATCAGAGAATCCGTCTCTTCTATGGAGATGAATATGAGATGCAGGTCGAGAGCCATATTGGTGAAGGCACGAAAATCACCCTGCATTTCCCTGCAAAACCGTATGTTGCACCTGGAACTTAAAGATTTTTGGGACTAGTAGAAACGTTTATAAAAAAGCATCATAAACACTTTGAAAAAGTGATATGATTCACAGATTTCTTATATTTAACAGATTCCTCCTTCAAATTATAATGTACCTATACTTAAGTAAGTACAAAAAAGTTTGGAGGAGGAATTTTTAATGAGAACAAAAAAGGGTATCGCGTATTTTATGATTTGTGCGATGAGTGTGACCGCACTGTTTGGATGTGGAAAGAGCAGTGAATCAACAAGTGGTACAACTGCTACAACGGCAGAAACGATTCAGACGACCATGAAGGTTTGGGGTCCTTCAGAAGATCAGTCTGACGAACATGGAAAATGGTTACAGACAATGTGCGAGAAATTTAATGAAGAACATCCGGAATGGGATCTGACATTTGAGTATTCAGTCTGTGCAGAAGGTGATGCAGCAAAGACGGTTACCCAGGATCCGGCAAATTCAGGCGATGTTTATTTCTTTGCCAATGACCAGTTACAGACTTTGATCGATTCCAATGCAATTTCAAAACTTGGTGGTGAGACAGCAGATTATGTAAAGAGTACAAATTCTTCTGCTATCGTCGATTCTGTAACAGTTGATGGTGGTGTCTATGGCGTTCCATTCACAACAAATACCTGGTTCATGTATTACGATAAGAGTAAATTATCGGATACTGATGTAAAGAGCCTTGATACAATGCTGGAAAAAGGAAAAGTTGCATTCCCACTTTCTAATTCCTGGTACATAGCTTCCTTCTACCTGGCAAATGGTGGTACGATGTTCGGAGACGGAACAAAGAACGATGCAGGCATTAATTTTGGTGGTGATAAGGGAACCGCTACAACAAAATATCTTGTAAATCTTGTAAACAATGCAAACTTTGTAAATGATGCAGATGGCGTTGGTATTGCAGGTCTCAGAGATGGCAGCATCAGTGCGATCTTCTCTGGTTCCTGGGATTATCAGTCAGTCAAAGAGATCCTTGGTGATAACTTCGCAGCAAAAGAACTGCCAACAGTTAATATCGATGGTAAAGATCTGCAGTTAAAATCATTTGCAGGTTCTAAAGCAATCGCAGTTAATCCGAATTGCCAGTATCCACAGATCGCTGTTGCACTTGCCAAATATCTCGGTGGTGAGGATGCACAGAATGAGCATTATAAATTAAGAAATGTAATTCCTTGTAATACAGAACTGTTAAAGACAGATGCAATCAAGAAAGATGCGCTGGTAACAGCACAGAATACAACATTTGAAAAGACATCCGTTATCCAGCCATTTGTTGCAAATATGAACAATTTCTGGACCCCGGCAGAAAACTTTGGTAAATCCATTGTGAATGGAGAAGTTACACTCGATAATGCAGCCGAAAAGACAGAAGCATTTAACACATCCATTAATTCCGAAGGTGTCAAATAAATAAATCTTGTAAAAATGAAAGGCTGTCGCAAGAATGAACAAGCGGCAGCCGTTCATGATTTATTCTGTATCGGACAGATCGGGCTGGAAGGCAGAAGGGAGCGTTTATCATGAGGGATGCGTTACTAAAAGGAAATCTCATTACAAAATTATCATTTCTTATTATGGGCCTGGGCAATATATGTAGAAAACAGGTGGTCAAGGGACTGCTTTTCCTGGCAGTAGAAGCAGCATTTATATTTTATATGCTTATGACAGGAGCCGGATGTCTGGTTGATCTTGTCAGGCTCGGTGGAAAAGAGCAGCAGGAAGTCTGGAATGAAGCACTGGGAATCTATCAGTATACACAGGGCGACAATTCACTGCTGATGTTATTATACGGAGTTAACACTATTTTTATCTGTGTTGGATTTCTGCTGTTCTGGCGGGAATCAGTAAAAAGTTCCTACAAAGCGGAAGTTCGCTTAAAAGAAGGAAAGCATCTGAATACATTTGCAGAAGATTATAAAAGTCTGTTCAACAGCAATCTGCACCGGTTGTTACTGACTTGTCCGGTGCTTGGTATTATTATATTTACAATTCTGCCGCTGGTCTTTATGATCAGTATGGCATTTACGAATTACAGCAAAGTGGATAATCATCTGATTCTGTTCAACTGGGTGGGCTTAAAGAATTTTGAAAGAATTATCAATATCCACGATTCATTTGGCCAGACATTCTGGTCAGTTCTAGGATGGACACTTATCTGGGCGATCCTCGCTACAGGTTTAAATTATATACTTGGTATGATCCTTGGTATCGTGATCAACCGGAAGCAGACGAAATTCAAAAGCTTCTGGAGATTCTGCTTTATTTTATCCATTGCCATTCCGCAGTTCGTATCCCTTCTGGTAATAAGAAGTATGTTAAAATCGGATGGAATTGTCAATGTCATGCTAAAAAACGCAGGTCTGATCAGCAAGTCATTACCGTTTTTCTCCAATGCAACATGGGCAAGAGTGACAGTAGTTCTGGTTAATTTATGGATCGGCATTCCTTATACACTGATGCAGGTAACAGGAATTCTACAGAATATTCCGGTCGAACTCTATGAGGCAGCAAAAGTGGATGGAGCCGGACCCGTCAAAACTTTTTTCAAGATCACGTTACCCTATATGATTTTTGTTACCACACCGTATCTGATTACAACATTTACAGCCAATATTAACAATTTCAATGTTATATATCTGCTGACGAAGGGGGAGCCGATAGAAGCGGGAGCGACAGCCGGTAAGACGGATCTTTTGGTCACGTGGTTGTATAAATTGACAATTGAATATCAGTATTTTAATCTCGGTGCTGTTATTGGTATTATGACATTTATTATTCTGGCCATCGGTTCTCTGCTCGTATACAGAAGAACGAAATCTTATAAGGATGAGGAGGGATTTCAATGATTAGAAAAAAGGTAGGTAATTTTATCATTCATGTAATTCTGGCGATACTGGCAATTGCCTGGGTATCACCGATCTTCTGGATCGTGATCACAAGTTTTCGCGCACAGAAAGGATCCTATGTTTCCACGTTCTTCCCACAGAGTTATACCTTTAACAACTACATAAAACTGTTTACAGATACCGAAGTTCTGAATTTTCCCAAAATGTTCTTTAACACCTTTATTGTTGCAGTATTTTCCTGTATCATTTCGACATTCTTTGTACTTTCCGTCGCCTACTGTATGTCGAGACTGAAATTTAAAGCTAGAAAACCAATGATGAATATTGCGATGGTACTGGGACTTTTTCCGGGCTTCATGGCGATGGTCGCAGTGTACTATATTCTGAAGGCTGTAGGTCTTTCAGAAGGTTCTATGATCAGGGTGGCACTGGTGCTTGTCTATTCAGCAGGAGCCGGCATTCAGTTCTATATTGCAAAAGGATTTTTTGATACGATATCAAAGACAATTGATGAAGCCGCTTATATTGATGGAGCAAATAAATGGCAGGTCTTTACAAAAATCACGATACCGCTCAGCAAGCCGATTATTGTCTATACAGTGCTGACTGCATTTATTGCGCCGTGGATCGATTTTATCTTTGCCAAGGTCATCTGCAGGGCAAATGCGGATTATTATACTGTCGCACTGGGGCTATGGCAGATGCTTGAAAAAGAGTATGTCGATAACTGGTATACCTGCTTCGCAGCTGGTGCGGTCTGCATTTCGATTCCGATTGCCATCTTGTTTATTCTGATGCAGAGATGCTATAATGAAAGCATGTCAGGGGCTGTAAAAGGCTGACGGAAAATAAACCAGAAAATACTGGCGCAAGATGGAGCAGGATCATGAGAAAGAAATTGGGGGTAATTCTTTTAATTTGTATAGTGCTGTTAAATGGCTGTAGTGGAAAAACGCAGGGAATCGAAGCCGGACAGAACGATGTTGATGATGCAGAACTAGAGTACAGTGCCGAAACGACACCTTATGGGAAATATCCAGAACTGATCACCTATACATTGGGGAAGATGACCGGCACCAATAACAGCAATATGCCTGAGGGGGATACATATGAAAATAACGCTTATACAAGATATATCAGGGATCTGATCAATGTAGAGAACCAGGATGTATTTGAAGATATTGATACACAGTATGATACAACAGTTTCCATGGCGATGGCAGCAGGGAATCTTCCAGACATTATGGTCGTCAGTGATTATGAAGATCTGCAGCGTATGGTGGAAAATGACATGATTGAGGATCTCAGTGAGAGTTATGAGAACTGCACCAGTGATAGGATTAAGGAAATCTATGGCAGCTATGGACCGGAACTGATGGATATGGTCACGTTTGATGATAAGATCATGGCGATTCCGGAAACGAATATCGACAACGGACCGAATCTTGTGTGGCTCAGGCAGGACTGGATGGATGCATTGGGGCTAACAGCACCGAAGACGCTTGATGATGTAGAAACGATTGTTAAAGCATTTGTTAGCGAGGATCCGGGCCATAATGGAGTCGGGAATACCGTTGGACTTGTCTGTGATACCCAGCTTTCCGGGGAAGAAGGATATAGTGGAGAATATCTGTTAGATCTTATTTTTGCGAAATATGGCGCATTTCCAAAGCAGTGGATCAGGAATGAACAGGGAGACGTTGTATACGGATCAGTTACGCAGGAAGCGCAAAATGCACTGGAGCATATTCACGGACTGTATGAGGATGGAATTCTGGATCAGGATTTTTTGCTTCGGACGACATCTAATATTATTGAATTGATTACGCAGGGCAAATGTGGCTCTTTCTTCGGTCCGTGGTGGGCACCGAATAATCCACTGATTCAGACAGTGGGAGATGGAAGCGGCGCCAAATGGAGACCATATCTGATCTCAACAGACGAGAACGGAGATGTGTCCTATCACAGCCAGAATCCCTCCTATAAATTCGTGGTCGTGAGAAAAGGCTATGAACATCCTGAAATAGCTGCCAAAATAGTAAGTATCATGTTCGATAAGATTCGCTATGAATGCGACGATTCAGAGGAATTTATCCGGTATTATCAGTTAAATGTAGATCCAACAGCTAGACCATTTGCAATCAATGTGGATTATAACAATGCACTTGGAATTTGCTATCAGGAGCTGAAAGAAACATTAGAAGGCAGTAAGCAGGAAAGTGAACTTAAATTGCTTGAAGATTCTTATTATCAGTCGTGCAAAGCTTTTCTGGGTACACAGACAGATCTGACGGATGTGAGAACAGAAGCGACGCCAGACCAATGGGCGGCATATACATCCAGGATCGAAGCCTGTTCCCTGATCTCGGATGAACATGTCAAAAAAGTACAGTCGCTTTTCTTTGGAACGACAGACACTATGAAAACGGAATGGTGGAAATTAAAGGACAAAGAGGAGCAGGCATATCTGAAAATCGTCTGTGGAGAAGAACCTCTTTCATATTTTCAGGAGTTCGTGGAGGATTGGTATGAAGAAGGCGGTCAACAGATCACAGAGGAAGTAACAGAAATTGTTCAGGAGGAAGAATGAACAAACTATTTGTTAACTATGAAAATATTTATAATTAAACTATATATACCGTGTAAAACGATTAAATAATTAGATAAATAGAACAAATTATTTGAATAAAATGTAAAATAATGGTATAATTAGGTCTGATAATGACATGATTCGTGTATTGAAACAGATACAATTTGACTGCCAGTTCTATTAGATCGTATAAGAAAAAGACTGTCAGTTTGACAGTCTTTTTTTAGATAAAAACGGGGGGATGTTCAGGTGATGGAAAAAGAACATTTAGCAGTATCAGAAAAAGATAGGGATAGTATATTAAAGGAACTTAACGCAGAAACAGTAAATGAGGTTCTGCCATGTGGAATCGTTGTTGTCGGACTGCATCCGGATTATAGTATTCTCTATGCAAATGATTATATGATCAATATGCTTGGATATCAGGATCTTCGGGATATGTTGAATTGTCTGGAGGGAAAAGCTATCTCTTATGTTTATTGGAAAGACAGAGAAGACTTGCTTTTAAAAGGGGCTTCCAGAAATGGAAATAATCAGGTCTACAGCCTTGATTACAGAGTACTTAGAAAAGATAAAAGAGTTTGCTGGGTCAATCAGCGGTCCCGTCATCTGTTTCTGAAAGATGGCCGGGAAGTGATTATGGGATGTTATACGGATATAACCAGCCGTAAGGAATTGGAAGAAAAACGGGAAACGATGATCAGTGCAATTCCAGGGGGCGTTGCACAGTATAAAATAGTAAACGGGGTCTGTCACGAAATCTATTCATCCGATGGAGTGGCAGCACTGACGGGACACACAAAAAAGGAATATCAGAAGATCATAGAAAAAGGGAGTTTTGAGCTTTTCTATGAAAAGGACAGAGGACGTGCAAAAGAAGCACTCGAAAAGATCGTGAATGAGAAGCAGGATTTTGAGAATATGATCCGAAAAGTCTGCGTGGATGGCACGATTATATGGGTCAGGGTGCATTTACACTATTCAGGGGAAGAAGACGGATGTCCGATTATTTATGCGGTCTATCACAATGCGTCTGCAGAGACCTCTATGACAGAAGATGTATTGAAGGCAAATGATGCCGGAATCGTAATTCAGGATGTGAATACGCATGAGATTCTCTATACCAATGAGGCTGCTTTAAGTATCGCAAGATCAAAGGACAAGGACTATGTGGGGAAGTGCTGCTATTCTTTTTTATGGAACAGTAATTGCGTCTGCAAAGGCTGTCGAATTGAGGAAGTAACGGTCGATAAGCCGGTCAATCAGATTCGTTATGAACCGGAATCGCAGCGTTATTATTCTAGTGAGATCAAAAGAATGACTTGGTTTGGCAGAGATGTTGTCACAGAATTTATTGTTGATATAACGGAGCAGGCAAGAGAGCACAAATTACTCAGACAAAATTCTGCAATCCTCAGACAGGCAATTGATGATGCAAATCTGATTTCATGGAAGTACGATCTGCGAATAGAGAAACTGGTGAATCAGAATGCAATTCTACGTCGTTCTGGATATGTGGAAAATGAGAGCAATCTGCCGGAAACACAGATAGCAGACGGGTATATTGCAGAAGAAAGTATTGAGGATTGCCGTACGATGTATCGAGAGATCCGGGCTGGAAGAAAAACAGTCGGAGGGAAGATATGGTACAACAGGAGGAGAAATCCAGCAGATAAAAGATGTCTGAAGATCAGTTACACGGTCACAATGGATGAAGATGGAAAACCGGCAATCGCAACAGGGCTTGCCCAGGATATAACGGAACAGCAGAATCAGTATCTGATCTATCAGAGAAGAATTGATTCCATTATGCAGAGCACACCGGAAGTGCTCGGAAGCTTTGTTATGAATATTACCAGAAATTATGTAACAGAACAGGTCGCAAAGTACAGCTATATTGATACCCAGATGGATTACGTGACGATCGACCAGTATTTTCTTGGCTTGCGGGAACATTTTTCACTTGATTCAGAATACGAGACCTATTGTCATTTGTTCAGCAGGGAAAATCTGATGGAAGAGTACCATTTAGGCAAAACGAAAGTGACTTATACCCATCACTATGTATTTAAATATTACAGTGAACGTTACATTTCGACAGTAGCTAATATTATTCAAAATCCAAATACAAGAGAGCTGGAAGTTATCATGACAGCAGCAGACGTAACAGATATTACGACTTACCGAAAAATAGCAAGACAGCTCGTCAATCATAAATATGATATTGTAGCGCTGATTTATCCGGAACAGGATAAAGTAGAGTTTCGGTTTGTAAATAATGAATATTCAGATATTGCGGAAGTCAAGATCATGAATTATGAAGAGAATCGGATGACATCAGCAAGAGAATTATTCGATCCGTCGCAGAAGAAAGTCTATGAAGAGTGTACAAGGCTTTCGGTCATTCTTTCCAACCTTGAAAAAACGGGTAAGTATTCTTTTATAAATTACCGGATGGTGAACGGAGAAAAGAGAATTAAAAATTACACCTATGTCTATCTGGATGATACCTGTCGTATTATTTTGTGCGTTGTGCAGGACATCACTGCGTTGTATGCAAAAGAAGAAAAACAGCTTGCTGCAATTGAAACGGCACTACAGGAGGCAAAGCATGCAAATGCAGCAAAATCGGAATTCCTGTCAAGAATGAGCCATGATATCCGTACGCCGATGAATGCGATCATCAATATGACCAGATTTGCAAGGGAAGATTATAAAAAGGGTGGAGCAGTGCTCGATGATTTGGATAAAGTAGAGATGACGAGTACATATCTGCTGGGGCTGATCAATGATATTCTGGATGTATCCAGAATCGAAAGTGGAAAAATGGAACTACATCCGGTCGTATATAGTTATAATGAATTTGCAAATTATATATCCTGTATGATCAACCCACTGTGTGAAAAGAAAAATCTGACATTTAAATGGAACCGGACACGCTCGTCCAGACCGATCTATATCGATAAAATCAGATTTAATCAGATGGTCTTTAACTTACTGTCAAATGCGGTCAAATATACACCGGATGGCGGAACCATTACGTTGCGGGAGCATGATATTATTAAGACGGATCGTTATATTGAGACCAGTTTTTCCATCTCTGATACCGGCTGTGGGATGTCACAGGAATTTCAGAGTCAGATGTTCAATCCATTTGCCAGGGCAGCTGGAACGGATGAAATACAGGGAACAGGCCTTGGTCTGACCATCGTCCACAAAATAGTGCAACTGATGGATGGAACATTAGATGTTGTGAGTGCGCCGGGAAAGGGATCTACATTTACGGTTCGGTTAAAGATTCCGTTTGCCACGGACCAGCAGATTGAACGACATCACAGGGAAGAGGACGAGGACTGCAGAGGAAAGAGCCTGGACGGAAAGCGGGTGCTGGTTGCAGAAGATCAGAAGCTGAATCAGATCATTATTGTGCGTCTGCTCGAAGCAAAGGGAATGACTGTTATGCAGACTTCCAATGGACAGGAAGTCATTGACGCATTTGAACATAGCCAGCCAGGCTCGATTGATGCAATTCTGATGGATGTAAGGATGCCGGTTCATGATGGCCTTTATGCGACCAGGCAAATACGAAAGTCTGCACATCCGGATGCAGCAACGGTCCCAATTATTGCAATGACTGCCAATGCATTTGAGGAAGACAGGAAAAAATCAAGGGATGCAGGAATGACGGATTACCTTGTGAAACCGATCAACCTGGATCGTTTATATGGAACATTGGAAAAGAATATCAGTCAGAGATGACATTTGCAACGCACTGTGGAAATGTTGTCAAATGGTTCAGAGAACCGGATGTCTTTGATATTGACAGATACCTGTTTTTTTGATAGCTTAAGAAAAGCAGACAATTTACTTAGAAAAATGCAAAATTGGAGATAAAGGATCATGAAAATATATCTGATAAGACACGGGGAAACAGACTGGAATCGTCAGTTACGTATCCAGGGGCGTGAAAATGTCGCACTGAATCAGGCAGGAATCAGACAGGCAGCAGAGTGTGGTAAGGCACTCGCAGGTTCTGGTGAAAAGATTACGGCTGTTTATGTAAGTCCACTCGACAGGGCTATTCTTACAGGGCAGACAATTGCAGCGCAGATCAATCTGGATAAAGAATCCGTTCAAATATTGCCAGAACTTATAGAACGGGATCTTGGTGCATATTCAGGACAAATTATGAAAGATAAAGCACAATTTTTTGGATTATCAGCAGGAGAAGATGGAAATGGAATGGAGCCTTTTGCATCGGTCCTTACAAGAATGCAGCAGGCACTGTTAAAGATAGCAGGTACGGAAAATGAAACCGTAGCAGTAGTCTCTCACGGTGCAGCAATTAATATATTGCTCGCAAAGCTTTCTGATCATGCGTGTGGTACTGGTAAAACGAAATTATACAATGGTGGGATCACAGTTCTTGAAGGAGATGAAAAGAATGGATTTCATCTGGTTCACTGCAATCTGCGACCAGAAGAATTTACAACGATGGTGCAGTAAGCGCAGTTAGAATTGTTTTAGGATCCTTTTTTATAATTACAGGTCTTCTTTCTTTGAAGGCCTGTTTTATTATGTTAAAACGATGGAAAGTTTTGCAGGATGGAGGAATTACATTCCTTTCTTAAGCGATTTGTGATATGATAGTCGGATACAAAAGATTATGGAGGAAAGATTTTTAGTTATGAAATAGGGTTCGCAGGATTTAACACAGGGCTCTTTATGGAAGAAGATTCTGCTGTTTGGATATCCATTGATGATTTCAAATATTCTACAGGCACTTTTTAACCTGTCAGATATAGCGGTCGTTGGAAGGTTCGCAGGTTCAACGGCATTGGGCGCAGTTGGTTCAACGACAACACTTGTCATGCTTTTTAATGTATTTCTAATTGGTATGGGAAGTGGAGTCAATGTACTGGTCGCCCGTTTTTTTGGCTCAGATAAGGAAAAAGATGTTATGGAGACGGTACACAGTGCAGCGATTCTGTGCCTGATCACAGGTATTGTTGTCATGTTTTTCGGGCAGGTCGCAACAAAACAGATCCTGGTCCTGATGGGAACAAAGGCAGAGGTCATGGATGGCGCAGTTCGCTATTTGCGGATCTATCTTCTTGGAATGCCGGCTCTTGCTGTCTACAATTTTGGTAATGGGGTATTTAGTGCAGTTGGAGATACGAAAAAACCATTGTATTTTCTTTCTGCAGCAGGCGTTGTCAATGTCTGTCTGAACCTGTTCTTTGTCATTGTTTGCAGTATGGATGTTGCCGGTGTGGCAACGGCAAGCGTTATTGCGCAGTATATTTCAGCAACTCTGATCGTACTGGCACTGGTCTTGAGCAGAGAAATGTTCGGGCTACATTTCAATAAGTTACAAATCTATCAGAGCAAGGCGAAGATGATCTTAAGTATCGGGATCTCATCGGGATTCCAGTCAGCAATCTTTCAGATCGCAAATCTGTTCATTCAGGCAGGTGTCAATCGGTTCAGTGCGACAATGGTAGCGGGCAATGCGGCTGCAGCCAATGCAGATACACTTGTTTATGATGTTATGGGTGCTTTTTATATTGCCTGCAGTAGTTTTATTGGACAGAATTTTGGCGCAGGAAAGAAGGAACGGGTCAGAAAAACATATTTTATCAGTCTTACATATTCCTTTGGGGCAGGCGCGGTTCTGGGGCTGTTGCTGGTGATCTTTGGACATGGATTTCTTTCTCTGTTCACAAAAGAATCCCAGGTCGTTGATGCAGGCATGCACAGGTTGCTGATCATGAGTTTTTCTTATGCATTTTCCGCATTTATGGATTGTACGATCGCGGCGTCAAAGGGACTGGGAAAAGTTTTATGGCCTACCGTAATTGTAATTATGGGTTCCTGTGTATTCAGGGTGATCTGGATCTATACAGTATTTGCATATTTTGGAACGATTCAGTCCCTGTATCTGTTATACATTTTTTCATGGGGCATAACTGCAATTGCTGAAATTTTGTATTTTAAATATATTTTTCGTAAATGTGTCACGGAATTGTCATAGAACGCAAAAAAAATAGAAGAATCAAAGAAAGAGAGAAAGTTAAAAAATGAACTTTTTCTCTTTTTTATGATAAAAATGAACTTTTTGCAAGGCAAAGGAAATGTGCGAATGGGCAAAATGAACTTTTTGAAATAAATACTTGAACTTTTTACCAGAGAGTGCTATGATTGAATTACAGAAAATGAACTTTTGAATTTCAGATGAACTTATACAAAGAAAAGTCAGGAAGGAGACAGATAGAATGGCTGATCATATATTTGCAGATCGTTTTAATGAAGTGATGAAGAAACAGGGAATGAAACAAGTGGATCTGATTCGAGCGGCAGCAGAAAGCGGCGTCAAACTTGGAAAGAGTCAGATAAGCCAGTATGTAAGCGGCAAGGCAGTTCCAAGAGAAAATATTGGTCGTTTCCTGGCAGAGGTACTGAAAGTTGATATAGAGTGGTTATACGGCAAAGATCCTGAGAAAAAGGAATCTGATACAAAAGAGAAAAAGGAAACATCTCATGAAAGCGTAAAACCGGAAAGGAATGTAAAGATGCGTGAATTTAAGAAGTCAACAAAATTAGACAATGTATTATATGATGTGAGAGGCCCTGTTGTTGATGAAGCAGCAAGGATGGAAGAAAACGGTACACATGTATTAAAACTGAACATTGGTAATCCTGCTCCATTTGGATTCCGTACACCAGATGAAGTGGTATATGATATGCAGAGACAGATCACAGACTGTGAAGGATATTCTGCTTCCAAGGGACTATTCGCAGCTAGAAAAGCAATTATGCAGTACGCGCAGCTCAAAAAACTTCCTAATGTATCAATCGAAGATATTTATACAGGAAATGGTGTCAGCGAACTGATCAATCTGAGTATGTCAGCATTGCTCGACAACGGAGATGAAGTTCTTGTCCCTTCACCTGATTATCCGCTCTGGACAGCATGTGTCACACTGGCTGGCGGAAAAGCAGTTCATTATATCTGTGATGAACAGTCTGAATGGTATCCGGATATGGATGATATCAGAAAGAAAATTACAGATAAGACGAAAGCAATTGTTATCATCAATCCTAATAATCCAACTGGTGCGCTGTATCCAAAGGAAGTTCTGCAAAAGATCGTGGATATAGCAAGAGAACATCAGCTGATCATATTCTCCGATGAAATTTATGACCGCCTTGTTATGGATGGGGAAGAACATATTTCAATTGCTTCTCTTGCACCTGATTTATTCTGCGTAACATATAGTGGACTGTCCAAATCCCATATGATCGCAGGATTCAGAATTGGCTGGATGGTATTCAGTGGAAATAAAGATATGGCAAGAGACTATATGCAGGGAATTAATATGTTATCCAATATGAGAATCTGCTCCAATGTGCCAGCACAGTCGATTGTACAGACAGCGCTTGGTGGTCATCAGAGTGTAAATGATTATATTGTTCCAGGTGGAAGAATCTACGAACAGAGAGAATACATTTATAAAGCATTAAATGATATTCCTGGAGTAAGTGCTGTTAAGCCAAAAGCAGCATTCTACATTTTCCCGAAACTGGATAACAAAAAGTTCAATATTCTGGATGATGAGAAATTTGCACTGGATCTTCTGAGAGAAAAGAAGATACTGGTTGTACATGGTGGTGGATTTAACTGGGGTCAGCCTGACCATTTCCGTGTCGTATATCTGCCACGTATGGAAGTACTGCAGGAAGCAGTTGGAAAACTGGGTGATTTCCTGAGTTACTACAGACAGTAATTGTACAAGAGCAAGAAATAAAATATCTATAATTTGCATGCCTGCTATCTGAAAAGGATAGAAAGAAAATGTCTCTTTTGACCGGAGTGATTCGTTCAGAAGAGGCATTTTTGATTGGATCATTTGGATAAATGTGATTTTACAAATTCCAGTGCATGCTGGCAGTCCAAGGAATCTGGATGCTTTTGAGATTCGAGATGTCTCATGTATCCCGCCTCGTCCAGATGGTGTGGGTGGTCCAAAGGAAGCCTTCGCCTTCGGTTCGTGCTTTCAAGCATTACGGCTCCCTGGCTCAAGAAGACGGAGATACACGGATTCGACTGTTCAATATATGCTGTGACCTGATTCTTTATTTTGAGGCCGTATGCAGATTCTGGATAGTGCCCGCAAGTTCCGACGGCAAGAAATGGGGTATTTGTAAACTGTTGTAAAAGCTTTTTGCTGTCGTCATCCAGGCACCCCCTGCGACACCAGAAACACAGAATATAGAAATCGGCATGGATGACAGGATTCATAATAATATTAGAATCCTGCATGAATACATCATAACCGGATTCTCTTAAACCTTCCTGCAGAGCATCTGCGATTTTTTGTGTATTTCCAGTAAGAGAAGATACAAAAAGAGCTATTTTTTTCATGAGTTATATGCCTTTCTTTTATGTGAATTGTTCAGAACAAAAAAGTTCGTGTTTGCTAATTGCACAACTGTGATGCATGATAAGAAGCATTTCCTATGGATAAGTAGATTGTAAGCAATCGCTATAACTTTACATGTTGCGTATGCAACATAACTATAATTTTATTCTGTTGAAAATTGAAGAGGTTAAATGTAAAATAGGAGTATCTTGAAGTTCTTGTAAAAAGGGGGAAGCGTTATGAATGAGTTGTACGAACGTAACAAAAGAGAAATCAACATGACGGATTTTCAGGGTGGTGGAATTGGCTCAGGGCATTATGATGAAGCTGAAGAAAAAAAGGAACGCAGGCGTGAGGCACGTCTGCCAGAGCTATTACTGGTGGGGCTGTTCATCTGTCTTTTGATGACGACGTTTCTTGTTGTAAAAGAGGCAAATTATTATTTCAATGGGACAGCAGATACAGCAAGGTGCAACTCCAGTGGCTCTTATGCCGCATTTGATGCACCGGATGGGCATTCCTATTCAGTAGAATCGTTCTGGGCATTTACAAAGAATGATACGGTTAAAGTATATTATTTTGGTGATCAGTATTATAAAGCAGCGGTTATGACGAATTATAAAATCTGGGTCTTGTTTTATGTATTTTTTGGTGGCCTTACAGCACTCGTTGTCCGCTGGTTACTAAAGATCCTAAGACCAAAACAGCATGCGGCCGGGGAAAGCAAGGATCAGTCTGGTGCGAAGATTACGGCTGGGTGATGAAGCATGTTCAAGGTAAAGTGGTTCAAGATGAAGTGTGTTCAATACAAATGAAAAGTTTGTGTGAAATGTATAGGTAGAAAACAAGACGGAAAGTATAGTTGGAAAAGACGATACTTTCTGTTTTTTTATATACAAAAGCGGGAGAAAGAGGGCATCTCATGGCGGAACAGAGAGTATAGACATTTGCACGCAATTATTTTATGATAAATAAAAATGCTAAGACAATTAAAAATGTTATGACAAATTAAATACTAAGATCAATAAAACGATAAATAAAAATAATCTATAAGAATGGTCAAAAATGAGCAATAAAAATGGACAATAATTATGATCTATAAAATGATCGATAAACAGTAAAGACTAAAAAATAAAAAAGCAGCCATGTAAAAGAGCAGGCTGAATGAAGTAAGGGGTAGTGCATATGTATCAATTTGAGAAAATGAATAAAAAACTTTTAGGTTCGCAGGTAGAGGATGAGTTGATGAATTTTATTTTGCAGGAACCGGTAAATATAGGTGAAAAGATTCCAAATGAATATGATCTTGGAGAAAAATTCGGCGTGGGCAGAAGTACGATCCGTGAAGCGGTTAAGGGGCTTGTTTCCAAAGGTGTGCTGGAAGTACGCCGTGGGTCAGGTACCTTTGTCATCAGTACGTTTTCAGTGGAAGATGATCCACTGGGGCTGGCAAGATTTGAGGACAAGTACAAGCTAGCAATCGAACTGCTCGAAGTACGTCTGATGTTAGAACCTGAAATCGCAGCATTAGCAGCACTTTATGCGTATGATGAGGAAAAACAAAAATTACAGGCTCTTTGTGATGAGGTTGAGGAATTATATACAGGTGGCAAAAACCATTTGAAAAAAGATGTGGAATTTCATACATTTATTGCGCAGTGCAGTAGAAATCGTGTAGTAGAAACGTTAATTCCAATCATAAACACAGCAGTTGTTACATTTGGTAATCTGACGCATCGAAAACTGATGGAGGAGACAATTCATACACACAGATCGGTTACAAATGCAATCTTAGCATCAGATCCAGTCGGTGCAAGAACAGCAATGATCATGCATCTGACTTATAATCGTGAATATCTTATGAAGATGAAAGGTAGTGCACAGGTCAAGGCAGAACAGAAAGAACAGTGAGTTAAGGCAGAAAAAGAAAAAAATAAAAATATATAAAAGTAAAAATGTATAAAAGTAAAAATATATAAAAGTAAAAATATAATACTTAAACATGACAAAAAACAGAGAAATAATGGTACCAGTGCGTGCATACATACAATCCTTCGAAAATGGAAACACTAAATAGAGTGAAACATCTGATGTCTTGAAGCGGAAATTGGAAGAAATGTACAGGGGAAAAACGAACAATTGGACATTGTGCACAAAACTAGTCGCAAAAATTGAGAAAAAACTGACACTGATTTGTGACAAAAGTAGAAAAGAACCTCTTAAACATCGGATGTATTGACACCATTTTTGAAAATAAATATAATTCAGGCATAAATAAATAAGACGTCTGATGATTTATTATTTTTAGGAGGTATTTTATGACAGGAGAAGTAGTATTAAATCCGACAAGACTGATTATTGCAGCAGTTATTGGACTGGTAGTCTTACTGGCTTTGATTATTGTTTTCAAAGTTCACGCAATTATATCAATTCTTCTCGGAGCAATTGTAATTGGTATGGTGGCAGGAATGCCATTTACAGAAATCGTTACTGCTGTAAATGATGGTATAGGTAACACGTTGAAGGGAATTGCACTGTTAGTTGGTCTGGGGTCCATGTTCGGCGCAATTCTGGAAACATCGGGTGGTGCACAGACACTGGCAGTCACCATGGTAAAAAGATTTGGCGATAAGAAAGCAGCCTGGGCACTTGGAATTACAGGTCTTGTAATTGCAATGCCGGTTTTCTTTGATGCAGGACTGATTATCCTGATTCCATTGGCATTTTCACTTGCCAAAAGAACAAAACGTTCTTCACTTTTCTATGCGATTCCATTACTCGCAGGATTAGCTGTTGGACATGCATTTATTCCACCAACACCAGGTCCAGTCCTGGTAGCAACCATGTTAAATGTTGATCTTGGATGGGTAATCCTTGTGGGAATCATCTGCGGTACATTTGCAATGATCGTAGCCGGACCTGTATGGGGTGCCATCTGTGGTAAGAAATATTTTCTTCCAGTTCCAGAACATATTGCGAACCAGGAGGATATTGATGAATCAAAGTTACCAAGTTTCTGGATGATCGTAAGTATTATAATGATCCCATTGATTCTCATCGTATTAAAATCAGTTGCAGGTGTAGTTCCAGCATTAGCAGGTATTAAATCTGTTGTTACATTTCTTGGTGAGCCATTCGTAGCACTTTTGATCGCAACAATTGCAGCAATGTTCTTGCTTGGAATTAAACGTGGTTATAAGATGGCAGAGCTTGAAAAAATCATGACGAAGTCATTGGAACCAGCAGGATTGATTCTTTTAGTAACTGCTTGTGGTGGTGTTTTAAGATATATGCTGCAGTATTCAGGACTTGGTGATGTAATTGGTAATGCAGTATCTTCTGCAAATCTTCCAATTGTAGTAGTAGCATTTATTGTTGCAGCACTTGTCAGAATCTGTGTAGGTTCTTCTACAGTTGCAATGACAATGGCAGCTGGTATCATATCAGCAATGCCTGGTATCTCAGAACTTTCACCAATGTACCTTGCTTGCGTAACTGCAGCTGTTGCAGGTGGTGCTACTGTTTGTTCTCATTTTAATGATTCCGGTTTCTGGCTGGTAAAATCACTGATTGGCATGGATGAAAAAACAACATTAAAGACCTGGACGATCATGGAAACTCTGGTTGGTGGTACTGGTTTTGTGGTAGCACTGATTATTTCATTCTTTGTCTGATGCATCTGCACAACATGGAAAGACAGAGGGCAGGCAGAAAGAAAAGAGTTAGCGCTTAATTTGGGACAGCAAAAAGTCTTTGGAATACAGTAATGAATAATGTAAAAATGAGTAATGTAAAAATAAATAATCAGATAGTAAGCAGATAGATAAGAAACAGCTGTGACACAGCTGGAGGAAAGGAATGGCAGTAATATGGAATTAGTAAGTCAGAAAATGAGAGAATTGGCACCTGAACTTGATCCTTTAAGAATTGGTACAGGTTGGAAAAAGGAAGATCTGAAAAAGGTGCAGGTCATGATTGAAAGCACATTCGGTGATAGTCATCCAGGTAGTGGACATCTGGATATTCTGATCGATGAAGTCAGAAAAGGTGTTGATGCGGCGGGAGGTCGTGGAGCCAGATATTTCTGTACAGATATTTGTGATGGAGAAAGTCAGGGAACGGATGGAATTAATTACAGTCTTGCAAGTCGTGAAATGATCGCAAATATGATTGAAATTCATGAAAATGCTACACCTTTTGATGCTGGTGTCTATCTTTCAAGCTGTGATAAGGGAATGCCAGGAAACCTGATGGGACTTGCCAGAGTAAATATTCCGGCTGTTGTCGTTCCAGGTGGAACAATGAATGCAGGTCCAGAAATGCTGACACTTGAACAGCTTGGTATGTACAGTGCAAAATATCAGCGTGGAGAAATCGATGAAGAAAAGTTGAACTGGGCAAAATGTAATGCTTGTCCAAGCTGTGGTGCATGTTCATTTATTGGAACAGCATCTACTATGCAGATCATGGCGGAAGCACTTGGTCTGGCTCTGCCAGGAAGTGCACTGATGCCAGCGACTAGTCCGGATCTGCTTGCATTTGCCAGACAGGCGGGTGAGACAGCAGTTAGAATCGCACAGATGCCAAATATGAAACCAAGTGATATCGTAACAAAAGAAAGTTTTGAAAATGCGATCCTTGTTCATGCGGCAATATCAGGAAGTACCAACTGTCTTCTTCATATACCTGCGATTGCGCATGAATTTGGTATTGAAATCACAGGAGATACGTTTGACCAGTTGCACAGAGGCGCACATTATCTTTTGAACATTCGTCCAGCAGGAAAATGGCCAGCAGAAACATTTTATTATGCAGGCGGTGTTCCAGCAATTATGGAAGAAATCAAACAGCATCTGCACCTGGATGTCATGACGATCACAGGCAAGACACTTGGAGAAAATCTGGAAGAACTGAAAAAGAATGGCTTCTACGAAAAATGTAATGAATGGCTGGAGAAATTTAACGAAAGATATCAGATTCATCTGAAAAAAGAAGATATCATTCGTCCATATGATGAAGCTATCGGTACAGACGGAAGTATTGCAGTGTTAAGAGGAAATCTTGCACCAGAAGGTGCTGTGATCAAGCATACTGCATGCCCTAAGGAAATGTTCCAGGCAGTGCTGACAGCAAGACCATTTGATAGTGAAGAAGAATGTTTGGATGCAGTGCTTCATCACAAAGTACAGAAAGGCGATGCAGTCCTGATCCGCTACGAAGGCCCTAAGGGCAGCGGAATGCCAGAGATGTTCTATACATCTGAGGCAATTAGTAGTGATGCTGAATTAGGCAAAAGTATTGCCCTGATTACAGACGGAAGATTTTCAGGAGCCTCCACCGGCCCTGTAATCGGCCACTGCAGTCCGGAAGCAGTTGATGGTGGTCCAATTGCGCTGGTGGAAGAAGGAGATCTGATCGAAATTGATGTAATGGCAAGAAAATTGAACATCGTTGGAATCGCAGGAAAGAAAATGTCAATGGATGAAATCGATCAAGTATTAAAAGAACGTCGTGCAAACTGGAAACCAAGAGAACCAAAGTATAAGAGAGGGGTTCTTCGTATGTTCAGTGAACATGCAACAAGTCCTATGAAAGGTGCTTATCTGGAATACTAAGGTAGAAAGATATTAGAATAGAAAAGAAGCTAGAATAGAAAAATAAAAAGATAGCAGATTAAAAAGTGTTATCTTTATCGAAAAAAGACTTTTAGAAAGCTTACCTGTTGAACAATAGAGCAGCGGATAAGCGACTAAAAGTCTTTTTTAGTGCAAATGGGACAGACGCTGTTTGACTTCACTTTACCACTCATTTATAATTAAGAAGATGAAAGTAAACGAATAAATACTTAATATAATAAAGAAAAGTGAGGCTTCAAATGAATAGAGTAAAGCTTGGCCTGGTTGGCTGTGGATATCTTGGGACGATTTTAATAGATGCATTTGAAAAAGGAATGCTTTCAGAGTATGAATTTAGCGGAGTATGTGCAAGAACGAAGGAAAAAATGAGTGCGGCAGCTGAACGGATCACTAAAATCCAGGAAAAGGAATGTGCATGCTGTCATGATATCGATGAACTGCTTTTACAGAAACCAGATATCATTGTGGAAATGGCATCGGTAGCATGTGTCAGGGACATAGCTGAAAAAGTGCTTAAGGCAGGTTGTAGCCTGGTTCTTGTTTCGATTGGCGCTCTTGCGGATGATGAGCTCAAAGAAAGAATTTCAAATGCAGCCAGACAAGGAAATGCCAAAGTTTATATTGCATCCGGTGCAGTTGGCGGATTTGATGTACTTAGGACAATTTCTCTGATGGGAGAAGCAAAGGGAATAGAAGCCAAGGCATCTTTTCACTCCCGCAAAAATCCAGTCGCATTAAAAAATACACCTTTATTTGAGGAAAATCTGCTTAAGGAAAAAGACAGCAGGGAAGTATTTCAGGGAAGTGCGACAAAGGCAATAGAACTGCTTCCTACGAAGGTAAATGTTGCAGTAGCAACAGCGCTCGCAAGTGTAGGGGCTGAAAAACTCAACGTGACGATGAACAGCGAACTGGATATGCATGGCGATGACTATGTTATCACATCCGAAATTCCAGGTATGCACACGGAAGTGAATATATACTCAGCAACCAGTGAAATTGCGGCTTGGAGTGTTGTTGCAGTGCTGCAAAACATTACGTCACCAATTATTTTCTAAGGAAAGAGGGCTAAAATGAAATATCATAAGTTAGTTGCAATGGAGCCAGTCAGCCTGGTCCCATCGGCAGAAAAGCAATTATATGAAATCGCAGAAGAAGTTTTACTCTACAATGATATACCCAAAGACTCCAAAGAGATCTTAGATCGAATACAGGATGCGGATTGTGTTCTGCTCAGTTATACATCCAGACTGGAAGCAGATGTAATGGAGAAATGTTCGAATTTAAAATACGTAGGAATGTGTTGCAGTCTTTATTCAGAAGAGAGTGCAAATGTCGATATCGCATATGCCAAAGCGCATGGAATTGAGGTCAAGGGCATTCGGGATTATGGCGACCGTGGTGTAGTAGAATTTGTTTTGAGTGAACTGATTCGATTCCTGCACGGTTTTGACAGACCAATGCTTAAGGAAATGCCAACAGAGATTACAGGTTTAAAAGTTGGTATCGTCGGTCTTGGAGTTTCTGGTAAAATGATTGCCGATGCACTGCAGTTTCTGGGGGCAGAAATTAGTTATTACAGTCGTAGCAGGAAGGAAGCGGCAGAAAAACAGGGGATGCACTATCTACAACTTCCGGAACTTCTGACGCAAAGTGAAGTGGTCTTTACTTGCCTGAATAAAAACGTATTGTTACTTGGACGTGAAGAATTTGAGGCACTGGGCAAAGGGAAACTGTTGTTCAATACATCGATCGGACCCGGTTTTGAACCGGCTGCTTTAAAGAAATGGTTAGAAGCAGAAAATGGGTGGTTCGTATGTGATACGCGGGCAGCCCTAGGAGATGATCAAATGCTTGCGTTTGAAAATGTATTTTGTGCAGATGTTTCGGCGGGAAGAACAAGCCAGGCATTTGAACTATTAAGTGAAAAAGTATTAAATAATCTTCGCGAGAGCAGCTTTTATAAGGAAAAGTAAATCGTGAAATCTTTAGAATACCGCATGATCAGTGAAAATAGACTGAGCAGGCGGTATTTTTTATTGTAATGACTCAAACTTCGCACTTGAATAAGTGCCTATGCACCTTGAAAATTCAATAATA